>QNAO01000174.1 GCA_003641785.1 Thermotogae bacterium | reverse complement strand
TGAGCAGGATCTGAAAGATGTGAGAGACAGCCTTACCTTCGATCCAATAGTTCTTCAGTTGAAATCAAAGCTCATAGATCTACAGGTGGAGATCGCGGGTCTCAAAGAAACCTACACGGAAAACAATCCAACAGTCCTCGAAAAGCAGCGAGAACTTCAAGAAACCAAATCGCAACTTGAAACCGAAGTTGCAAGGATCATGTCTTCTAAAACAAGAAAGGCATCAAATCCCGTTTATCGGCAAGTGTTTCAAAATCTGATCACCGGTGAGGCTCAAAGGCTTGTTTATGAAACTCAAGTTGAAGCATACCAAAAACTTTTAGATGATCTGCAAAAGCAACTGGCAAAGCTTCCCTACCTTGAACAAAGACTTATAGGCCTTCAAAGAGAATATATGGCGAAGCAGACAGTTTATCAAACTCTTGTGCAGGCACAGTACGAGGCCCTTATTTCAGAGGCTGCGGTGACATCTAATTCCTACGTACTTGATCCCGCAGTTCCTCCTTTGCGTCCCACTAAGCCAAATAAGAAGCTGAGTTTGGCAATTGGTGGTGTTCTTGGCATATTTTTGGCTATTTTGGCAGTTTTTATCAGCGAAGCTTCAGATAAACGAGTCAAATCAGAAAGTGATGCAGAATTTTACCTTGGAAAAGAGAACATTTTATCCAAAATCCCTGTCTGCAAAACAGTAAAGCAAAAGGAAGCTACTAAAAAAGCTTTGAAAACACTTTTAAACACATTTGACAAAAAAATCATTCTCGTGACAAGCTTCGAAGAAAAAGCGGGAAAAAGTTTCATCTGCAGAAATATAGCAGAGAGCCTTTCGAGGAGCGAAACGCGTTTTGTAGTCTTAACAGAAGATCCAATCATTACCTCCTCTTTTGAATCGGAGAGTGTCGCGGATTACCTGAATGACAATGTTGAGGAGAAATTCGAGCATCTGAGGAGAACCTATGACAGAGTTATAATTGATGCTCCTTCTCTAAAGGATGAACCAGACGTGATGCTCCTTGCGAAAAAATCCGATGCAGTTCTGATAGTTGTGAAACTTGAACACACAGAAGTGCAAGACCTCGATATGCTCAGACTCTTAGAAAACGTTGATGGCTTCATTCTCAATGGGTTGACCAGGACTAATTCGCAATTGCTTCGTTAATGCAATTATTCCTATTGTAAGGGCAATGAATGCCCCATACACTTTATCATCACATCGAGATCGGACGCAAGGCCTGACTTATGGTAAACAAGCTTCCAATAGCCCACAACTGTGGAGAACAGCTTGTTGGATATTCGACAATATCTCCGTACGTTTCGCTTCTCGAGAGTCCACTGAATAACTCTGGCAATTTGTTATCAGAAAATTTAGCCATTGCCTCAAGAAGAGCAACAGAAATTTTTCTGGCTTCAGCGATGTAGCCGTATTTCCTAAGCCCCATGATGATCAAAGAGTTGTCATGAGGCCATACACTTCCATTGTGATATGAGAATGGATTATACCTTTTCATCTTAGTCGAGAGTGTGCGAACTCCCCAACCGCTGAACAGCTCTTCAGACATTAGCTTTTCCACAACAAAGCCAATCTTCTCATCGTCGATTATCCCGGTTACAAGACACTGTCCAGGATTTGAACTTATGGAGTCAACCTTCCTTTTGCTGCCATCTAAGGCTATCGCAAAAAATTTGTCTTCATCCAACCAGTAGTCTTTGTTGAATTTCTCCTTTAATTGCTGAGCCTTTCGAAGGAGTTTGTCTTTCTTTTCGCTTTTCTGACAGCGCTCATAGATAAAACCAAGAGCATGGTAAGCCATATAAAGATAGCCCTGAACTTCCACAAAAGCTACCGGGGGATTTGCCAATTCCCCAGAGCTGAAGCTCACAGAGTCGCCAGAATCTTTCCAACCTTGCGTCTGTAGACCTTTTTCGGAAAAAGGCATGTACTCAACATACCCATCACCATCTACGTCACCAGAGTTGTAAATCCATTGTTCAGCAGCCTCTATATTAGGAAGCAGAGTTTTTATTGTCTCAAGATCATCTGTTTTTTTCAAATACTCGCCTGCCAAGATCAAGTAAAGGAGTGTTGCATCAACAGTACCATAGTATCGATCAAATGGGATTAAGTTGCTAAGTGAAAGATAGTTTAAACGCATTTCATGAAGGATTTTCCCCGGAACTGCATCCCTAAACTTATCCCTGGAGGAAGCTTGAAAGAGACCGAGAACTTTTAGGACCGTCTTCGCGATCTGTGGAAAAAAATCGAGTGTCTGCAACGAAAAAATCAGACTGTCCCTTCCGAACACCGTTGCGAACCACGGAAGTCCGGCAGATGGAAAGTCTCCGTGTTTTGTCGTGATCATCAGCATTTTGAGATCGTCGGCGGCTTTTCTCAATAACGGATCATCAATCTTAACCATTCCTGGAAACTCTGGCGTCCTGTCTTGGAGTATATCTTTGAAATAATTTGTCGTTTTCAAATGCTTTTGAAGATGAATAAAACCTTTGAGAATTAGTTTTTCCTTGGGTGCGATGGAATACAATCCCTTTGGAAGCTCTTTATGAATTTGATAACGAGCCACCGCATCTTCGTATCTCAATCCCTTATCTTCAGTGATATCCTGATAATGGCTTCCTTCTCCAGAAGTAAGGTAATGCCCAATTTTTTCCCGCACGATAAAGATATCCTCGTATTCACATTTCAGAAAATATTTTAGTTCTATGTCCAGTATTCCATTTGAATAGTTGCTGATCTCTATTTCAATATCTAACTTGTTTCCAGCAACCTTCATGGTCTCCTGCAAAAAAGCGTCATAGTGAGATATCAATGGGGATGATCGAAAAACGTATCGATTAGTGATAAAATCATTTCCAAACCTTGATTGCAATCTCGTCATTTCCCTGTTCGTTTCTAAATATAATGTCGAAATAAACCGAGTATCTTCAAGATATAAACCCGCTGTCACACAACTTTTGGCATCAATCACCCCCTTGTTATCACTCACAATCATGAGGTTTCCATTCTTTATTATTCTCATCGTTTAACCTCCGTGGATTCCCTGATTATCAACTCAACATCAAGAACCTTTGAGACCTTTTTTCCTGTTTCTAAATACACGATGATAGAATTCGCAACTTCATACCCTACCTTATCGATAGGCTGTCTTATTGTTGAAAGAGCGGGGGAGAACGTTTGCGCTTGGGGGATATCGTCGAATCCTATCACAGGTACGCTTCTGTTCATCTCCTTTAGTGCCCTTAATGCACCTATTGCCATTAAGTCCGATGCGGTGAATATAGCATCAAAAGCTTCAGAGAAACCCTTGACGAGTTTGTAGGCCGATTCCTCCCTGAAATTTCCGGTGAGAATGAGTGAGTTCTCGGCGCGTAATCCTTTTCTTTCATATGCTGCTCGGTACCCCTTTTCACGCCATATGGAAACACTGTGGTCTTCAGGACCATTGATGAAGAGAATTCTTTCGCAATTCTTTTCGAGAAGGTATGTGGTTGCTTCACAAGCACCGCCCATGTTATCAGTATCAACAAAGGG
>QNAO01000173.1 GCA_003641785.1 Thermotogae bacterium | reverse complement strand
ATCAGAAACAAGTTGGGGAAAACGTTCTCTCATGCCATCGATAAGTATGTTAAACTCGCGTGATCCCAAAAGATCAGCGGCATTTCGTTTGAGGATTTCGGTTAAGTGAGTGGCAAAGACTGTTGGAGGATCGACTACAGTGTAACCACTCTGCACTGCGGCGTCTTTTCTGGATGACTCAATCCAGAACGCTTCAAGGCCGAAAGCTGGCTCTTTTGTCGCTATTCCGGGGATTTTTTCAATGGCGGTACCTGGGTTAATTGCAAGCAGTCTGTTTGGCATCAGCTCGTAGCGGGAGATTTCCGCTCCTCTGATCTTTATTACGTACTCATTTGCTTTGAGCAAAACACTGTCTCTAATTCGTATGGGAGAGACAACAAGTCCCAGGTCATAAGCAATTTGCTTCCTTATCATTGTCACACGTTCGAGAAGATCTCCTCCTTGTGACGGATCTGCAAGGGGTATAAGCCCGTAGCCTATCTCGATCTCCACTGTATCTGTCTGAATCACGTCTGCGACTTCTTCCGGGGTGGTGAGAATAGGCTTCGCCGCGGCAGGAGGACCTTCTTTACTAATGGGAGGTGCTGGACCACCAGCAGGCTCAGGTTTTGCAGGTATAGCTCTTGAAGAATACACCGCTAATGTGACAAGGATTATTCCTATAAAAATACTTGAAAAGGGCAATGGGGTGGCAATCCCCAAGAACATTAAGATAACACCAGTGAGTATTAGTACCTTGGTTTCTGATGAAAGCTCTTTCACCAAATCCTGCCCCAGGTTTTCCCTGGAAGAGGTACGAGATACTAAGATTCCAGTTGCCGTTGATACAAGTAAAGCAGGTATTTGAGTTACAAGACCATCTCCAACAGTCAACAGTGTATATACTCTTGCCGCCTCGGCAATGGATAACTGGTGTCTTGTCATGCCGATGATAAGGCCACCTATTATGTTTACAAAAACAATTACAATACTGGCTATAGCATCTCCCCTGACGAATTTTGTGGCGCCGTCCATTGCTCCGTAGAAATCAGCCTCGCGGCGTATATTTTCTCTCCGCTGCCTTGCCTCAGCATCTGTTATTAAGCCGGCATTAAGGTCTGCGTCAACACTCATCTGCTTTCCAGGCATTGCATCAAGAGTGAATCTCGCAGCCACTTCGGCTATTCTTTCAGCACCCCTTGTTATCACAATGAACTGAATTATGACCAATATCACAAAAACAATCAGTCCAACTACATAGTCACCTTTCACAACGAATTCACCAAAAGTTCTTATGACCTTCCCAGTAAAGCCCTTACCTTCAAGAAGAATCAATCGCGTCGAAGTGATGTTCAATCCCAGCCTAAAAAGTGTGACTATTAAGAGCAATGTCGGGAACGATGAAAGCTCGAGAGCGCTTCGAGCATACATAGTAGACATGATTACCACCAGAGAGAGAGCTATATTCAAAAGCTGGAAAAAATCCAGCATTGTGTCTGGTATTGGGAGAATCATTAGAAAAACTATGGCAACAACCGAAAGCGCCACAACAATATCGGCACTTTTCAAAAATACCACTCCTCGATGAAAATTATATCAAACGTGCTGCTGTTCTCTCATCGCATAAACCTGGGCTAAAACTTCTGCTACGGCGCGGTAGAGATCAGATGGTATTTCTTCGCCCACATCAGTTGTGCGATAGAGGCGCTGAGCTAGGGGTGGGTTTCTCAATATTGGGATATCGTTTTCTTTAGCTATTTCCTTGATTTTTTCCGCTATTTCGTCAACACCTTTTGCCACGACTTCAGGTGCATTCATTTCTTCTGGTTCATATTTTAGGGCAACAGCAATGTGAGTTGGATTTGTCACAACCACATCCGCTTTTGGGACTTCTTGAAGCATCCTTCCAGATGCGAGACGTGACATTATTTCTCTTTGTCTTCTTCTAACCTCTGGATTTCCTTCGACTTCCTTGTATTCTTCCTTGACTTCCTGCTTTGTCATGCGAATATTTCTTTCATATTCCCATCGTTGATAGAAGAAATCTATCAGTGCCAAAATCAGTAAGGCGATCCCACACTTAAGCATTACTTCTGAGGCTATGTTCATAACTGAAACTACTCCATCCCAAATGGCCATTTGCGGATACAGAAAGAACAAATCCCAGTTAGCTACAATAACGTTATAGGCGATGTAACCCACTACAACCGTTTTAAGAATAGCCTTGAGCAACTCAAAGAGGCTCCTAAGTGAAAACATTCTCTTGAAGCCTTCAATGGGACTTATACGTTTGAGATCGAATTTTAGTGGCTTTAGTGAAATCAAAAAGCGAGTCTGAAGAGCGCCAGTGACAACAACGGCGATCATTATCAATAAGAGAAAAATGCCAGATACAATAAAAAGATCTTCATAGGCAGTAGTAACCTTGGCCGCAAGATTGCGAACCTCATCAGCGCTGTCTAACGAAATGAAGGTTATCATACCGCTTGTGAGAGAACTGAGCAATCTCAGAGCAAGGTATCTCATTCCCAGCGCCGCGGCGAGAAATGAAACCGCCATATTGAGCTCACGTGAAACAGCTACTTGACCTTCTTCTCGTGCTTTGCGACGTCTTCGAGGTGTGGCTCTCTCGGTTCTGTCTAGATCCGCGAACAACTGAATATCTATTGTGAAAGAACGCCTACAAAATGCCACAATATGTTGCTCAGACGTGAAACAATTTGAGATATCACATCTACCCATACGGGAATCAACCCCACAAACAGTATAATACCAACGAGCACTTTTAACGGCATTCCTATCATAAAAACGTTCATTTGCGGAATAAGTCTCGAAATGATGCCAAGGGAGATTGATACCACAAGCATAAAGCCAATCAACGGCATTCCTATTTTCATGGCTATTGTGAACATTTCCTCAGATTGATTTATCAGAACATTAACGAAATCAAATTTTTCAAGCGTGCCTTTCAATGGTATTAATCTCAGCGAATCGACAACGGCCTGATATATCAACATATGTCCTTTCAAAGAAACCAATATGAATAAACCAATTACGTAAAGTAGCTCCCCGATTATTGGAACTTCCTCTCTTTGTGGATCGTAGACAGAAGAAAGAGCAAATCCCATTTGTGTTCCAAAAATTTCACCCGCGATACTGAGTGCAACCATAGGTAGCAGGGCAACAAGTCCTATCGAAAGTCCGATCAGGTAGTTTTTCACCATTGATAGAAGAAGATTAGTTATCGGCAATGAAAGAGGTATTGCTTCATCGATATTTGGAAGAACCAGCCAACTGAGAAACACGCTCAACAGTATTTTCGATGAAAGAGGAATGAACCATCCTGAAAAGAATGGGGCCATTGTGAACATTCCGGCTGTTCGAGTGAGAACAAGGACCCAAGTCAGAAACTTTGTTTCCACAAATCCTTGAAGGTCCAACTCAAACCATTCCCATAAACTTTTCTATCATTTCTCTGGCATATTCAATGAGTTTCTCAAACATCCAGCCACCAATGAACAGAAGAGTCAGAAATATGGCTATTATTCTTGGGGCGAATGTTAAAGTCTGCTCATGTAT
>QNAO01000172.1 GCA_003641785.1 Thermotogae bacterium | reverse complement strand
GGTGTGATGCTATCCCTTTTCTTAACAGTTCCTGCGGCTGTGGGTTTGGGTGTTATATCAAAACCACTTGTATCTCTCATATACGAACATGGAGCATTCACAGCGACAAACACTGCACTGACTGGTAATGTATTGCTTTTCTACGCCTTGGGTCTGCCATTTTACTCCACAACTGCGGTTTTATCACGAGCCTATCACGCAAAGAAAAACATGAAAACTCCATTCAGGGCAACGCTGATATCCGTGTCGTTGAATGTGGTACTCGATGTAGTTTTCGCGCGGTTAATGGGTGTTGCCGGTATAGCCCTGGCAACTTCCGTGGCGGGAGTAACAAGCACATTCTATCTGTGGAAAATATCTCCAACATTTGATTTAAAGAGGTTTTCTAAAATCATCTGCGCCTCAACACTGATGGGTATAATAGTCGCAGCCATTAATTCGCTACATGCCTCAAGACTGTGGACTCTCCTAATGGTATGTCTTGGAGCGCTGTCTTACCTGGCTTTTTGCAGAATGTTTCACCTTGAAGAAGTTCAGCAAATCAAGAAGATCTTTCGAAAATAAGACTGGCATACCCCACAGTTTTGCTCCTGTCACCAGTTATATCACCACTTGTCTTGTGACTCAGCAGCCTCGCAGTGGTAAAATCCATGCACAGCAGTGTCGCAACTGGTGAAACACCACACATCGTGATCTTTTCGTGTACAACAGTCTTGTAAAGATCTGCCACTCTTCGCTCAAGGATAGCTTTCAAAGCAGAGTCATCTTTCTTCAGTGTTGTGTTGTGATTCTCGTAATGATTCAAATCTGTGGTAACCACTACTAATGTCGATGGTCTGCGCTTAAGCAGCATTTCAAGGGCATTTGCTAACTCTTTAGAAACCTCGTGAGGAACTGGTTTCAAAGATATGGGCAAAATTTTGAAAGTTTCAAATACATACTGCAAGAAAGGAATTTGAACCTCTATGGAATGCTCAGAAAGGTGAGAATCATAATCTGCCGAGACTACATTACAATCCCTCAGAAGTAGATTCGCTTCCTCTTCTGCCACGGAAACCTCTCCGAGGGGTGTCCGCCAGCTTCCATTGTTCCAAACTCCCACACTTGCGCCAAAGCCAGTGTGGTTAGTTCCAAGGAGTACAACAAGCTCTGGCGCTCCCTTAGCCGCGGCTTCTGCGTAGGCATGAGCCGCTATCTGACCGCTGTAGATATATCCAGCGTGAGGTACTACAATAGCAACTGGAACACTCAACTTCTTTTCGGATACAGGGGGTATATGTCCAGGACCAAATGAACCAAGAAAACAACTTTGCAAAGAGCTTTTCAGCAAATCGGGATCACTTGGATAGAAGACACCTGACACTACCGGACGTCTCATCATGGTTCTATCACCCTCGCCGTGATGAAAATGAGAAGATTTCTCTTGTCTACATCGTCTTTTTTTGTCCTAAAGAATTGACCCAGAAAAGGAAGATCTCCAAGAAAAGGAATCTTTGTTTCCTCAACCTCTTTTGTTTCACGAATGAGTCCACCTATTACAAGTGTTGATCCATTCTTGACAATAACACTTGTCTGAGCTTCTCTCGTGGTTTCTCCCTTAACTGTCACATCGGGATAGGACTTAGGTTCGCTCACTTTGGTATAAACTGTGAGCTCAATAGTTCCGTCTGTTCGAACCACTGGCGTTATTCTGAGCTCTATACCTGGTTCCACAAACATTATCTTCACATTTCCTTCTTGGTCTTCTACTTCATATGGCATTCTCTCACCTATAAATATTCTTGCCTCTTTACCACTCGTGGTAACAATTCGAGGACTCGCCAAAAGGTTTAAAATGTTGTCTGAATCCGTAACGTTCGCGGACGCCGTTACAGTCGCACTTGGAATCGCAGACAACAGTGTTTGATAATCAATCAGATCTATCACAGATGTGGTTAGATTCAAACCAGAACTACTCGTACCAACATTCAAACCTGGTAGTTCCACGTCGAGACTCAGCCTTCTTGCGATTTTATCTATCAGCGATTCGTCGACAATCCTCGATTCAATTTCAACCTGCTTCAAAGGCTCTGAAACCTCACTCATCAACCGGTCAACTTCCTCTTTGACTTTTTCTGTTATTCCCGTAACAACTACCAAATCGTTAGTATCATCCACGTAAACAGTCCCACCATAGAACTCTACGAGAGCTTTCACTTGTTCAAAATTGTGCGGAATCCTGTACACGTAGCGAACCTGCTGACTCACATCAGGAACTGGCTGTGGTCTCAAAACAATTGTGATTCCATCACTTTCTTCAAAAGAATAACCATAGTTTTGCGTTATAATCTCTGTAAAATGTTTCCAATCGGTTTTCGCGATATCCATCGTGATTTTCTCCTGTGGAGATACTACAAAAACAATGGGAATCTCCAAAGCTTTACTGACAGCAACGATGACCTCTTTCAAAGGGGCTTCTGTAGCTTGAATGGAAACAGTTGTCTCATCAATTATCTTAACAACAAATGTCATCTCTTCTGCCGCTTCTTCGAGCTTGGCTGAAGACAACCTTTCTTTAAAATCTTCGTACAATGAGAGCGCTTCTTTAACTTGCACTTCAATTCCTGCTATAACCGCAACTCCCAGTTTTGGATACGCACTAACCTTGACCGTGATACCTCGAGAAACGAGAAAATCCTGAAACTCATCAGCTGGGAAGTCCTCTTCATATTCAACCACTTGAGCGACAATTTCTTGTGATGCTTCCTGTGGTTGAGCTTTTTGCGATGCTTCTTTGAGATCTTGAAGAACCTTTTCTGCGTTATCAACCTGGTTAGATTCTCCATAGATCACCAAAAAATCCCCGACTTTCATAACCTCTACTTCGGCCACGCGCATTAAAATCTGTGAAATCTGTTCAGGATCAAACTCTGGGGAGATCTTTTCCAACACATACGTTGATTCTCTTTTCAGAGACGCTCTGAGTCTTTCAACTGTTTGAATTGCTTCCTCAACACTTTTTTCATCTCCAGAGATGATGTAGCATACAGAGGTCCCCTCGAGTTCGACTTCGTGCATTCGCTCAACTATAGATTTGATATCCTCAAGGGGGATCTGATCGATAACTCCAACCAACCTCACTACTTGAACGCCTTCTTGAGCGAGAACATTCGATACTATTTTCTCAACAACCTCCACTGCCTGTTGTAAGCTATCCTCATCCTTTCCAGATAAAATCATCATCCCGAGTGATTTTAGATTGGCTTCTACATTCACGTCAAATCTGGTTTTAACAAGTGTTTTCACATCCTCGGCAAGTTCTTCACCGAGTGGAAAATCAAGTATTTTCGTTATCCTATCTCTCGCGAAGAAATTGACAAAGTTCGCAGCCTTAATCAGATCTTTCTCAACCGCCGAAACGCGCAGAACATTTTCAACACTGACCGCTTCAATGCCGTATATTTCGTTGAGAATTTTGCCAACTCTCTCTGCCAATTCCGCATCTTTCAAAAAGAAAACCCTTGATTTTTTTGCAATTGTTACAGAATCGACAATATATTTCACCAGTGAAATCGCTCTT
>QNAO01000171.1 GCA_003641785.1 Thermotogae bacterium | reverse complement strand
CTCTTCCTTCAGTTGTCTCTATAAAAGTATACTTAACAGGTATTATTTCTATCTTTTCCCTCTGTATCTCGAATGTTAGAAGATCACTTTCCCCTTCACGAACAACCTTTATATTCACTGTTGTTCCTACCTGACCCCGAAGTTTTCTAACAGCTTCCATGTAAAGCATTTCGCTCACAGGTTCACCGTCAATTTCGACTATGATATCTCCTGATTTCAATCCAGCACACCAGGCAGGTGTTCCGTACATGGGAGATACAACCTTAACAGCTCTGTATTGACTATCATACGTAACCTCGATTCCCAGACCTCCGTATTCACCTTCCATTTCCAGTGCTTGCTCTTCTGATTCTTCAGCGTTGTAGTAATACGAGAAATCGTCTCCAAGGCCTTTGACAAGACCATCGATCGCATAATCCATTACTTTATCTATTTCAACGTCATCCTTTTCATAAAAAGCATTAACTATATAAGAAAGTGTCTCAAAGAAAGGATTCAATGCTTCGTTAACCTTTTCCGTTGTTGTCGCTGCTGAGAGCAGCCAACTGATCAAGATAATTCCAATCCCGATAATTGTCACAAAAACAAACGATTTCCTTTTCATATCTCTTTCCTCCTTTTCTCAGCCTTTCTCGCAAATATCATGTAAGCGGTGTGAGCAACCATTCTGTCGAAAGGTCTCAATCTCTCTGAAACCGGCTTGTATTTTCGGAAAAGGCTTTCCCAAATCTCCACCATGATAAAATTCTCACTCTCAATAGCTTCAATAACCTTCTGAACCTGATTCGTTGTTGGACAGACAATCGCAAGATTACCCGATCCAAGAAGAGCTTTGGAGCAGTTAGAGATATAATTCCAGGGATCAGGAACGTCGAGAAAAATGGCGTTCACCTTCTCATCAAATCCCTCCGAAATATCCTTCAATTTCAACTCCACTCTATCGAGCAATCCCCACTTCTCAAGGTTAGATTTCGCTATGTCGTAGAAATCCTTTCTTCTCTCATAAGCGAAAACTCTGCCCATGTTTCCAACGCTTCTTGCCAAGGCGCCGCACATTGCAGCACTGCCTACACCAGCGTCTATAACTAAATCGCCTTCTTTGACATCCATCATGAAGATTATGAAAGCCATATCCTTTGGATAAACAATTTGCGTCCTTCTTTTCATCTTGAAAAGATCATCGACAAATCGAGGTCTCATAACAAAAAACACTTCACCCTTGGCAGTTTCCAGAGCTGATCCGTACTCAGCGCCAATTAGTTTTGACAAATCAATGACACCTTTATGAGTCCCAAAAGAATCTTCACCAGCGCTCACTATGAAATGTGATCCATCCTCAAAAGCAAGCAGCACACGATGTCCGTATTCAACCACATCTCTCATTCTTTTCCCCTCACTGGCCATTCAGTCCATATCTGCCTCGGGAAACCGTAGCGTATGTCTACATAGTTTGCCAAGACATCTCTTTTTCGACCATCGACTAAGAAATAGACAGAATCAATCCCACTAAAGTTCGTAAACAACGTTATCAACACCTGATGAACAAAGTACCTTTCCATTTGAAAATCAAGTACCGCCAACTGTGATTTACAAAGGTCAATCACAAGTGACTTCTCCACAATGAAATAAGCTTTAAGAACATCCACAGGTACAAATGTTGTCAGTCCTTCAGGGGGATTTGACATCTTTTCAAATAGAAAAACAACAACATCCTCGTTCTCACATTCGTATGTGACAGAAACAGGGTACAACTCATCGTTCAAATAGAAAACAGTTAACTGTCTTCCAAAAGAAAAAATTGTAATGCACAACACAATGAAAACCGCAATCTTCCTCATTCTACTTCAACAGCTCCCTGAGACTGCTTAAAATCTGAGCAACATAGTCCTCGTTTTCTAACAAAAGAGTAAAAGAAATCCTGGCTACCGGCATGAAAATCAGTGGACAAATCTCAAGCTTCAAATCATGCTTTTCAACAAGTTTTTCTGCAAGGTGTTTATTTTCAGCATAAACAGACCAGTCTGCTCCCTCGAAGTCGCTGGAGTACCCTCTAATGAGTACACGATTATCGCCAATACCCCAAAAAACGGGTATAGTATCGTCATTGATCTGAGCTGTTGCCGCCTCTGAAAGAGGTATTAGAACTACGTTCCGGTTGCGGTAATTCTTTCTTGTCAGAATGACTCGGGCAAATCCTTCAAATTCAACTGTTCGCTCAACAGACCAGTTTTCACCCACACGTATTTTGAACACCTTTTCCCCTGGTGAAAAAATTTGATCTTCGTATGCACTCCAGCTTAACGATACCACCTCGATGTATTCGCCAACAACAGACGCTGCAAATTCAAAAGAACCAAGGTACGTTATTTCAAGAATACCCTCCTTGTGAGAAACGGAGCTGATCACGCCTTCTGGAAGAATCAGGGAAGCACCCACTTTTGCGTAAGGAATTTCAAGCCTCTTCAGAACTTCTTCGTAGGTCAACTGATCTATGTTACTGGACACACCATCAATGGTTACAAGCCCCGAAACTTCACTGTATCCAATTGTGTGGTTGTTCCAAACCAGGTACTCAAAACTCCCCAGCGTACCAACCGTCGGGCTCTCAATTTGTAAGTTCTCTGAATATTTTGAAAGAATTATCAAACCCTCTTCCCATTCAAATACATTCTCCTTAGTTACCGCGATAGTCTTGCTTCCCACCTGAATCTCGATTCCTGCAACAACAACGCATTCTACAAGGAAGAGCAAAAAGAAGAACCAAAATCTCAATACTTGAACACACTCCTTCCGATAAATTCTCTGAGAATAGAGGTTCTCGGAATGTCTTCTATGTTAGTTATAGGCAGAAAATACTCGAGCATCTTCAGAAGGCGCAGAGCTTCAGAATACTCATTACTGTCATCTTGAACTTGAATAAGAAGGGATTCAGCAAATACTTTGAGAACAGAGAGCTCATAAGGCAGGGCCGAGTTGAACATCACATCAGCTTCTTCCTGAAAAGGGAATATGTACAGTTCCTCTCCTCGTCTAACTTTCGGCCACATTTTCAACGTGTCGAGAGCGCTGTGTCCACGAAATTTGTAATCTCTCACGATCCTGCGTACAAGTCTTGTATCGGTTGTAGAAATTCTGTTGTGATAGTCGAGATTAAGCTGGGTGAGAGCACTCACATATATCTTGAATTTGCTTTTCCGTGGAATTTGAGGTGTCAGCGCTTCGTTGAGTCCGTGAATGCCTTCGATAATTATGGGTTGATCCTTGGCCAAACACAATCTATGACCTGTCCATTTTCGCTTTCCAAGCTTGAAGTCAAAACTCGGTATCTCGACACACTTGCCCTTGAGTAAATCCATTAAATTCTGATTGAAAAGCTCAATATCTATGGCGCCTAAGGAATCAAAGTCGTAGTTTCCATCTTTGTCCTTCGGAGTTCTTTCCCTGTCAACAAAGTAATCGTCCAGAGAGATGATAACTGGCCTTAATCCAAGCACTCTCAGTTGTATCAGCAGACGCTTCGCAAAGGTTGTTTTTCCTGAAGAAGATGGACCGGCGATCAGGATCACCCTCGCTTT
>QNAO01000170.1 GCA_003641785.1 Thermotogae bacterium | reverse complement strand
GTGATGGTTTTTTCCTTGCCCATGAAGATGCAAGTCTCCCTTCTAAAATGCATAAAAACGTTTTCAAGAACGTTTTCATTAGTCATTATATCAAAATTTCATACTAAAACAACTGCAATAAATTCTCAAATTTCCATCATACTACTAATCTCACGCAATCATGAGTGAATAGAGTCGAAAATCTTTGAATTTTGTGTTTTGATGATTTATAGAAGATAACATCGAGGCTAATAAGTTAATAGCGATATTGTGTTGAGAAAACACTTCGAAAAAATATCTGCGTTTCTGTGCTATAGTTTTATTCAGGGGTGGTTGCTTTGAAGAAAACATTTCTTATGATTTTCCTTCTCATTGTCTGTGTAATTGCCTTTGGAGTACCTGCAAGCATTGGTAATGTTTCTTCAGAAACAGACCTTTTGAAGTTAGCGTTTGAGAAACTTGGAGCCAGCGAATCGATCCTTCAAAATCCATTCCCTAAAGCCTATGCAGCAACGAGATTCCCTCTTCCTGAGGATGTACCTTATCTGCCTTATTTCTTCAAGGATCTTTACGAGGAACCATTGATGATCTATCCATTTGCAAGGTTACTTCAAAAAGTGGCCGCTGATTTTGCGTCTCCATCATATATCAAAAACGATGGGCTATATCAACTACTGTGGTATTTTGGAGTAGATAAACTCAGAGCCGGCGTTCACAGAGCGTATCTTCACTACGGGCTTGAACCACCTCAACTGAGCGAGGAGAACCCGCTCTTAGATGCTTATGATATGCTGTTTACCAAAACAAACAACAAGAATCGATACTGGGTCGTTGGGGAATACTCTTATGTGAATCCCAGAGAGGAAGCCAGGGAACAAATCGAAAAATTGCCTCTGGAAATTCAGATGCCAGTTGCAAAGCTGATAGTACACCTCTTGGATGCTTACCAATGGCACATGAAGGCCATAAGGAATTTGAGTGCAGAAATGCTCTCGGAAGCATTTATCATAAGAGATCTGGGTATCTCCCAAGGAGATGGTCAGAAGCTTTACACAGTTCTCAAAGACATTAAAGACAACATCGACGAAACACTTCTTTATTACGCGTCTCAGATCACAGCTCTCTCAGTTATGGAAGCTGCCAATTCATTAAAAGAATTGGCGAATTCCAACTTTTCATTCGATACAGTTGTGATCCCAACACCACTTGGAAAGATAGTCATTTCCGATGGCAGAGACAACACGCATGACTACTCGAACCTTTTCTTGCTCGTAGATTTGGGGGGTAACGATACGTATAAAGGTACTGTTGCAGCCAATTCTAGTCCATTTTTGCCTATCTCTGTTGTGATAGATGTTTCAGGAGACGACGAATATATCAACAAAGATGATCTTGTGGCAACTCAAGGAAGTGGAATTCTGGGGCATGGTTTCTTAGTGGATTTGTCCGGGAATGATAAATACGCTTCTGTCAGGTATTCACAGGGAATAGGTGTTTTCGGAACAGGAATTCTGTTCGATGCGAGTGGTGATGACACCTATGAACTTCAATTTTCTGGTCAAGGATGCGGTTATTTTGGAATCGGCATGAACATTGACAAAGACGGCGATGATAAATACTACATAGGTGGCTTTGGCCAGGGATACGGTGGTCCCGGCGGTGGAATCGGAGTGCTCATTAATCATTCTGGTAGAGATAACTACATTGCAGAAAGGTATTCAGATGTCATTCAAATCGCTGATTACCACTCAGGCAATCTAATAAACGGCAACATGGTTCAAGGCGCTGGTGGCGGTAGAAGAGGAGATATCTCAGATGGAGACGCGTGGGCAGGTGGACTTGGCATCCTGATGGACGTTCTTGGAGACGATTACTACTACTCAGGAAACTGGTCGCTTGGAATTGGCTATTGGTTTGGCATAGGGATATGCTATGACACCTCAGGCAACGATAGATACGATAGCGTCTACTTCACGCAGGGGTCGGAAGCTCATTGGGCAATGGGAGCTTTAATAGATGAAGAGGGCGACGATGTCCACAACCTCTTTGATGAAAAGCTCTACTCTGAAAAAGGAACTGGGTCCATGGCAAACGTTCGTGGAGGAGCAGGACTTGGATTCGGTTGGGATGGAGGAACGGGAATAATCATCGACAGATCTGGAAATGATTTTTACAAGTCGCAAATCATAAGCTTTGCACTTGGTGAAGTAAGAAGCCACGGAATTTTCATAGACGAGTCTGGTGACGATACTTACGTCTATGGTGCTAATCAGCTTGGAATGGGAACTTCTGATGTGAGAAATGAGTACACAAATTTCACTACAAGGAATTTCTACAGCCTTGCTGACTTCAGCAACAACCTTGGGCTTTTCATAGACGCCAGCGGTAATGATAAGTACTATGACTGGGACATAAAGAATATCGATGCTGTACAACTCTCCCAGCGATTTGCAAACAACAGTTTCTGGGTATCTCCGGAGCAAGAGAAAGCAAGTGTGGCCAACGCTTGGGGCATTGGAATTGATGCACCCACAGGTGTAATAGGCTTTCTGGATTACTGGTTTTCAAAGATAAAATAGGAATTGAGGGAATTGTATTGAAAAAACCTTCAGAGATCTACAAAGTGCTGTCTGAAACTATTTCTGTAAACAAAGCGAGACTTTCATTTGTTCAGATGATGTTTTTAGGAATGCTCGCGGGCATGTTTATCGGTTTTGGTGCAATTTATGCGATGATCGTAATGAGCGGTGTTGAACCGTTTGGGATCAAGAAGCTTCTGGGCGGCATAGTTTTCTCTGTTGGTCTGATGATGATCGTTATCGCTGGAGCAGAGTTGTTCACAGGCAACGTTTTGATGACCTTTGGAGTCTTAACAAAAAAGATATCCTTTAAAGCCCTTGTGAGAAATTGGTTCTGGGTTTATGTCTTCAATTTTTTAGGCTCTATCATATTGGCATGGCTCTTATTGAAAACGTATCTCTGGGGAAACGCTACATCCCTAAACGAATTTGGCGCAACTATCTTATCTATTGGTAGCTCAAAAGCGACTCTTTCATTTTCACAAGCGTTTTTCAGAGGAATGTTGTGTAATATCCTTGTCAATGCCGCTGTCATTGTTTCAACCGCGTCAGAGCAGGTAGTGGGAAAAATTCTGGGAATACTTTTCGTGATAAGCGCTTTTGTCGCTTCAGGTTTTGAGCACAGTGTCGCCAACATGTTTTTCCTGCCAGCTGCAATGTTTGTAAAACATGCGGTTTCACCGGATATAGCATCGAATTTTGCAAACCTGAGCTGGGTTAATTCCTTGAAGAACATACTTTCTGTAACAATTGGAAACATCGTTGGACCAATTGTTTTCATCGTCTTGCCGTACTACTTTACGTATCTCAGAAAACACTAATGTGATTGCTACATTCTTCTAAACTCTGGCGGCAGAGACCCCTTCCGTAAGGAAGGAAAGGAGCCGCCTTTCTCTCCTTTCTATAAGAAATGTTTTAGCTCTTTCCAAAAGTTTTAACTCACTATCTTTAGCTGAAGCATGAATCTTTGTACTGTCCAGCTTACGCAAATCAAAGTATCCAGTTTTTCTCCTCCCAAATATGAAACACTCTATGC
>QNAO01000169.1 GCA_003641785.1 Thermotogae bacterium | reverse complement strand
GTTTTAGATTTAGCAGACCATTCGTTTGGTGTTCCCGTTAAAATAACAACAAAGACGCATTTGGGCAAACCCGGTGTCGTGGATATTCAAAGGGCAGCTCAATTGAGTGGAAAGATACATGGGAAAGCAGTTATGATTCTTGAAGGATTCTTTGGCGAAAGATACGCGCGAAATGTTCCTCTCACATTAAGTGCTTCGATAAGTTTCGAACAGACATATGGAATAGTTGAAGGAGACAGTGCCTCTCTGGCAGAAACAATTGCTTTGATATCAGCGTTGTCAGGTGTTCCGGTAAGGCAAGACATAGCGATAACAGGATCAATTAATCAGCACGGTGAAGTGCAGCCAGTTGGAGGAGTAACGGAAAAAGTCGAGGGTTTTCACAGAGCGTGCAGCCTCAGAGGTCTTACCGGTTCCCAGGGTGTAATCCTGCCGTCGGCAAATGCGAAAAACCTCATATTGAAAGAAGAAGTACTTGAAAGCATCAAGAAGGGGAAATTTCACATCTGGACTGTTGAAAACGTTGACGAAGCTCTCAAAATAGTCACAGGGCGGGAAGCAGGAAAGATGACCAAAAGAGGTTCTTACCGCAAAGGGTCGATTAATTACCTTGTTGTTGAAGCCCTCAAAAAGGCTCGGGAGATCTCCCAAGATCATGAAAAAACAAGAAAAACTAAGAAGAGAAAGACTGACGCTTCTCAAAATTAATCTCTGCGATGGACTTTTGAAGATACAAAGGCTCAAGTAATTCGGGAGATATTAGAGCATCTTCGGGTGAGCTACGCGCGATTTCCACAAGATTCTCAGCTCGCACATTTTCCAGATACCTTGGTGCTAACTCAGCAACATCGGCGAAAAGGGATTTCGCATCACCCAGCACCATTGGCTTTTTGAAGGAAAGTATCTTTTCTCTAGCTTGTGAAATCGCGTAGATAGACGGTTTCAAAATGCATTCATTATCATGATAGCAGCTCATGTAAACGTATCCTGATCTCGCTTTTCTCGCAATAACAATTTCTCCGCTCCAACTGCTGAGGTTCATCGCAAGAGCCTGTGAAGAAACAACAGGTAACACTTTCTTTTCGTGAGCAATCGCCATTCCCTGGACAGTTGCAATACCAACCCTGAGTCCCGTTAGTCCACCGGGACCAATACCACAGGCAAAGATATCTATGTCACTCACTTGTACTTTCACAAAAGAAAGCAGAGTTCTTATCAAAGGTGCTAAAACAGCGCTGTGGTTTCTTGAACCGGCGTAGTTCACAAACATGTGTTGTGTCTCGTCTGAATAACCAAGAGCAATTGTTGGTGAGGAAGTGTCCACTGCCAAGATTTTCAAGGAAGTTCACCTCTTAGAAGTTCAAGAAGTGACTCTGTCAGGTTTGCTGCATCCTGGAACGGTAGAAATACCACGTTTTCTTTGTATCTTCCATCCTTGTCGTATCGAAGAACAATCTTGTCGTTCTCCACGACAAGTTCTCCAAGCCCAAGATGATCAAGCAAATCATTATAGGTTTGAATATGGTCTTTGTCGTCTCCGGGAATGATCACGATTTTTCCACCATTTTTCACATAGCTAACCAAATTCGATATCTCAAAAGGCATCAGTTCTTTCAATTCGTTGAAACCCTTTTCAGCAGGCAACGGCAAAATCACGATGTCTGCAGTAGGGACAGTCTTGAAAAATTTCTTGTTGAATTGAAGCTTCATAGGGACATCATTCGCAATTGTGGTCCACACATCTTGAAATGAATTTTCGTGCGAAACATCGACTAATACTGTTGGACCCTCGAGATAGCTCACCTGGTGAACTGTAGATTGGATTAATCTTTCATTGACAAAGATTTTTACATGATTTTCACCACTCTTGAACTCCTTGAATGATGTGGAAATCGTTCTTTTTCCATAGCCCCCAAGCTCAATGGCAACGTCTTTCCAAGTCGTCTCCAACTGAATTCTCACATTGACTTTAACCTTTTCGGAGTTCAGATTAACGAGATGAAACGAGACATTCACTGCTTTTTCGGACGGGTTTTCAGAAACTTTCAGAGAATGCGCGTACACAGCCAAAGAGTCCTGAACCCATATTGGGGAAGAAACGAGAGTGTCGCCGTCTCTTTGCCTTGCAAGGACGTAATACCACTCATACCCATCGGGTACAGTAACAGCGATTCTTTTTGAAAATAAGTCCGAGTTTGCCTCAAACTTTGCTACAACACCGCTTTGCGATACAACCTGTACGTCTTGAAAGGGATCCTGAAGATCGGTTAAGTTTATCAAAAGTTCAACCCGCGTCGCATCGTAGAGAATTGAACCCATTAATTGCCCGTTTCCAGTGAAATTCAGAAGAGCATTCCGATCTTCTGTGGCGTACGTGTGCCTGTCCATTAAGGCCGCGACAATAGAGTCATAGGTGAGTTTTTCTGCAAGAATCGCTGTGCGCGTGTCATTTGCTGATCCCCAGTTCGCTGCATGATTGTCCTGATTCGCGGTGGCTCCAAGATGCCATCCCCTATTCAGTGCTAAGGTATAGTTGGATATCATCTCATCACTTATCGTGTCTCCAATTGCCCAATTTCCATTACCAACTTCACACAGGTTAATGAATTCATCTGCTCTTGGATCGTACTCAAAATCATAAAACGTGCCAAATTTTGAAATTGGATGGTTGAACTGGGCCAACGCTTTGTGGGAAACAATCCATTCATAAAGATCCTGTAAGCTTGATTCATTTCGACTGGTCCAATCATTTGTTCCATAAACATTTATGTGTCCAACACCGCCCGTCCACTCAAAGCCCCATAAAGCAACAAAACTTCCATCTTTTGTGGAATCTATAGCTGCTCGCTTGGTCAACAGAAGCTTATCATTGCCATTCACAAGTTGAGTGAAGTAATATGCGTGGTCAGTTATTCCTTGGACATCCACATAACATTTGGCATGATTATACGCTATTTGAGGAGTTTCTTGACCGTCGGAATGCGAAGTATGAGCGTGGATATTTCCAAAAAACACTTCAAATCCGTAAATATTCAAAGAGAAAAGTATTATCAACAAAAAGCAGATTCTTTTCATGACATTACACCTCTTTTAGTTAAATAATGTGAAAGGAATCGCCCTGTATGTGATTCTTTCACTGTTGCTACATCTTCTGGAGTCCCTTCAGCCACTATGTAACCTCCTTCTTCACCACCTTCTGGTCCCAGATCTATTATATAATCAGCGTTCTTTATGATATCCATATTGTGTTCTATCACAATAACGGTGTTTCCCTTGTCGACGAGTTTGTGCAGAACATCTACAAGCTTTTTCACATCCTCAAAGTGTAGTCCAACAGTTGGTTCATCTAAAATATAGACAGTTCTGCCAGTTGAAACCTTACGCAGTTCTGCAGCTAACTTGACCCGCTGTGATTCTCCTCCAGAAAGCGTTGTAGCTGGTTGTCCAAGTTTCACATAACCGAGGCCAACGTCACTGAGAATATTGAGAGTCCTATGTATTTTAGGGATGTTCTTAAAGAATTCCTTTGCTTGATCTATTGTCATATCCAGTACCTGGTATATATTCTTGCCTTTGTAAGTAACTTCAAGCGTTTCCTTGTTGTATCTC
>QNAO01000168.1 GCA_003641785.1 Thermotogae bacterium | reverse complement strand
TTTGCAGAACACGTTTCTTTCTTTCGAAGAAGTACAGAGAAATCGATATCCTGCTTTCTATATTGCCTATGAAATTGCCGATAACTATGCAAAAAGAACCGCCTATAACTCAGCGGATGAAATTGCAGTTGAAGCCTTTTTGCAGCAGAGGATACGATTCTTAGACATCCCGAAAGTCCTGATGCGTGTAGTGCAAGAGACTGAAGGCCAACCAAGAGACCTGGTTGACCTCATAGAAATTCACGAAGCAAGCAGAAGAAGAGCATCTGAGGTGATTGAATGTCTTTCATTTACTTCCTTCTGATCTTAATGGGCGTAATATCAATCCACGAGGTTGGACACTACGTCTTTGCAAAGCTCTTTAAAGTAAGAGTTTTGGAGTTTGCTCTGGGCTTTGGGCCCAAAATATATGAGAGAAAAGGAAAGGAAACATCTTTCAGAGTCAACGTGTTTCCCATAGGTGGTTATGTTAGATTGGCAGGAGAGGACCTGAGCAAAGCCAGGGACGCAGCGGACGAACACTCACTCTACAGTAAACCCGCCTGGCAAAGGTTGTTGATCTCTCTTGCAGGCCCACTTTTTTCTATAGCTACTGGATACTTGCTTTTCGTAATAATCGTGGCCGCGTGGGGAGTTCCCAGTGTAGCAGTGGATTTAGTGCAACCAAACAGTCCTGCACAAGAGGCAGGTTTGATGGCTGGCGATGTAATTCTCGAAGTAAACGGCAGAAGAGTTTATGACAGCTACTCCATAAGCGATGTTATCAAGAAAGGAAAACCTGTAAGATTAACTGTTTTGAGAAATGGAAGAAAAGTTTCCTTGACAGTCATTCCGCGGCTTTTTGGAGAAAGTCATTTTTTGATAATGAGGGATGTTACGGGAGACGTTGAAGAGGAAATACAGTCCATCTCAGGGAGACCTCTGACTAAGGAGAACGTTGAGAGTTTTGTCAAACAATATGTCTCACTGGAATTTCAGAGTACAACGCTGAAAGGACTTCTTTCGGAATACTATTACGACGGCCCGAGATATGCTATAGGCATATATTTTACAGTGGTTTCGAACGTGATCCAAAGGAAGATCCCCCCCTTCGAAGAGGGAGATATTTTGTTGTCAGTGGAAGGAATGGAGGTAAAGACCAGTCTGGATTTATCCAGAGTATATCAATTGATTCTTGCTGGAGAAGGAGGAGCAATTGTTGAAACGGATTCGACACGAGTCTCGTGGTGGAGAAAAGGCTTTGGTAACTCTGTCAATGTAGAAGTTCTGCGGAACGGCAGAATCATGAACATGTCTGTGCCTACTCCTGCTCTAAAAATTCTTTTGGAAACCGCGGGAGCGTTTAAAATGGATGTACAGAACATAAAACCTCAGACTGTGTTTGAGACAGTTGCAACTTCCTTTGACAGGTGCAACTCAGTTTTGCCTCTGATGTGGAAATCGATTCTTGGAATCTTTCACAGAGATGAGGAAGCGGGAATTGTGGGACCTGTGGGCCTAATCAGCCTTATAGGCGAAGCAACGAAAGTCGGCTTGGAACAAGTTCTCACGTTGATTGTGTTTATTACAATGAGCTTAGGTGTCTTCAACCTCCTCCCATTACCGGCGTTAGATGGCGGCAGAATAGTTTTTGCCCTTATCGAAATGATCGCGAGGAGACGTGTTGATCCGAAGATAGAAGCTTATATCCACTTCATTGGCTTTGTGCTACTCATGTTCTTGATGATTTACATAATGTTCAGCGATATAGGGAGGTTTTTTGCAAAGTGAGCAAGGTGATACATGTAGGTTCTGTGGTGATAGGTGGAGGTAATCCCATTGCGATCCAGTCTATGACTACCACCAAGACCAGCGATGTAGCACGAACAGTGAGTCAAATTCAGCAGTTGCAAGGAGCTGGCTGCGAAATAGTTCGTGTGGCTGTCCCAGATATGGAGTCTGCCAGAGCGATAAGTAGTATCAAAAAAGAGATCAAAATCCCCCTTGTTGCGGATATCCATTTTGATCACAACCTCGCTGTAGAATCTATCAAGAATGGGGCAGATAAAGTTAGGATTAATCCCGGGAATCTCAGTTCAGAGTGGAAAGTGGTTGAAGTGGTTCGTGCCGCGGCTGAGCGTGGTGTACCCATTCGTGTGGGAGCCAATATTGGCTCAGTGCCTGACGAGCTATTTTCTCGCTACAGCAGGCCAGTGGCACTCGCGGAGGCTGGTTTGAAGCAGGTTAGACTTTTGGAAAAGCACGGTTTTGGAGAGATCGTTGTTTCTGTTAAGAGCAGCGATGTTTTAGAAACTATAGAAGCGACGAAATACATTGCCCGAATGACAGATTATCCTGTACACATAGGTGTTACCGAAGCGGGGCTTTATGAAGACGCGATCATCAGATCCTCTGTCGCCCTCGGATATCTGCTGCTTCAGGGTATCGGAGATACCATAAGAATCTCTGTTGCTGGAGATCCTATTTTAGAAGTCATAGCGGCGAAAAAGTTGCTGATAAGTTTGAAAATGCGCAAAGGGTTTAATCTCATAGCCTGTCCCACGTGCGCGCGAGCAGAAATAGATGTTGCACAACTGAGCCTGGAAGTGCAGAGAGAGATGAGCGACATGAATGACATGAACATCACTGTAGCAGTGATGGGGTGTGTAGTGAATGGTATAGGAGAGGGAAAACACGCAGATATCGGTATCGCGGGTACTAAGTCAGGCGCTGTTATCTTCAAAAATGGAAGAATTATTAAAACCGTTGAACGAAGTGCAATCCTCGAAGAATTGAGAAAACAAATACAGCTTTTAGTTAGATGAGAAGGTGGTATTTTTCACGTGATTCATAGTAGAGTAATATAATCGGAGAATTTTTCTTGTAAAATAGCTGTGGAAACTGAAACAAACAAGAAGGGAGGTTTGTGGTTATGGATATAAGTTTTTCTGTTACAGCATCGTCTGAAAGCCCTACGAGAACGGTTGTCAAGGCAAGAAATTTCGAAATGATCGTTGATGAACCACCTTCACTGGGAGGAGACGACAAGGGAGCAAATCCTGTAGAATATGTTCTTGCGGCGTTGGCAGGATGCCTTAACGTCGTGGGAAATCTTGTTGCAAAGGAAATGGGTATCAAGATCGATTCTATTCAAATGGATATCTCTGGTGATTTGAATCCTGCGAAGTTTCAGGGAAAGTCAGATGCTGAGAGAGCAGGATACAAGAAGATACGGGTGGCAATGAAGGTTAAATCAGATGCAGGTGAGGAAACCCTTGTAAAGTGGAAGAAAGCCGTAGAAGCCAGATGCCCGGTGAGTGACAACATCGCCAATCCAACTCCTGTAGAAATAACTTTGAGTAAGATGTGATTTCTGCTGATCAAAAAACCGCACCCGCCTGGGTGCGGTTCTTTCTACCAAGGGTTGACGCGATGTCTCTTCAAATGTTACACTTTGATGGGAACCTTTAATTTGCTCCAGCGAGGGCAGAAAGGAGGAAAAACATGGTTGATGAGCAAATCTCTCTCGTTACTCAGCAACGAATGACAAATTGGCAGCAAGTCCTTCTCTCCATTCAGCATTTTGTGGCTATGTTCGGTGCTACCGTTCTTGTTCCCCTTCTAACAGGTCT
>QNAO01000167.1 GCA_003641785.1 Thermotogae bacterium | reverse complement strand
CCCTTACCCTGGAGTACAATAAAGCGAGACAGGCGTCGATTACTCAGGAACTCATTGAGATTGTCTCTGGATCAGATGCTCTCAAAGAAGAATAACGATGAGGAGGCGGTATCCTTGGCAGGTAAGGGATATATAGTCAGAGTGATAGGTCCCGTTGTCGATGTAAAGTTCGCCGAGAAGGACTTACCGGATATATACAACGCTTTAGAAGTGATAAACCCCGAAACCCAAGATAAGCTTATAATGGAGGCTGAACAGCTCATCGGTGATGATACCGTTAGAGCCATTGCTATGGATTCTACAGACGGCTTAAAGAGAGGTTTGGAAGTGGTGGACATAGGATTACCTATCACTGCTCCCGTTGGTAGAGGGGTTCTTGGAAGAATTCTCAACGTTGTGGGAGAACCAATTGATGAAAAAGGACCTATCAGTGTTGAGGATAGATGGCCAATACATAGACCAGCTCCTTCAATGACTGAGCAGAAAACTGAAATAGAGATACTTGAGACCGGCATAAAGGTCATTGATCTTTTAGCGCCATTTCCTAAAGGTGGAAAGATAGGATTCTTTGGAGGAGCAGGAGTTGGAAAAACCGTTTTGGTTATGGAGTTGATTAGAAACATCGCCATTGAGCAAAAAGGGTTCTCCGTCTTTGCTGGAGTTGGTGAAAGAACGAGAGAAGGAAATGACCTGTGGCTTGAAATGCAGGAATCGGGTGTTATAGACAACACAATTCTTGTCTTTGGACAGATGAATGAGCCTCCAGGAGCAAGATTCAGAGTAGGACTTACGGCACTGACTGTGGCAGAGTATTTCCGTGATGTGGAAGGGCGCGACGTTCTTCTTTTCATAGACAACATATTCAGATTTGTTCAAGCCGGTAGCGAAGTTTCCGCACTTCTTGGTAGAATGCCTTCGGCGGTGGGATATCAGCCAACACTCGCAACGGATATGGGAGAGCTCCAGGAAAGAATAACATCTACACACAAAGGCTCCATAACTTCCGTTCAAGCGATATACGTACCAGCGGATGACATAACAGATCCAGCGCCAGCGACTACTTTTGCGCATCTTGATGCTTCGATTGTTTTGTCGAGAAAAATCGCGGAACTTGGCATATATCCAGCAGTGGACCCGTTGGATTCATCATCAAAGATTCTCGATCCATCTATCGTAGGTTGGGAACACTACAGAGTAGCCCGAGAGGTCCAAGAAGTGCTACAGAGATACAATGATCTTCAGGATATCATAGCTATTTTAGGTATGGAGGAACTATCCGAGGAAGACAAAGTCGTAGTTCAAAGAGCAAGAAGGATTCAGAGATTCCTGAGCCAACCTTTCTTCGTGGCGGAAAGATTTACAGGAGCCTCGGGTAAATACGTTCAAATCAATGAAACAATTAGAGGATTTAGAGAAATACTTGAAGGCAAACACGACCACCTGCCTGAGCAGGCTTTTTTCATGGTGGGAGCAATAGACGAAGCTGTCGAAAAAGCTCGTAGAATCCAAGGGAGTAATGAATAGTGATCGTTACAATGCTTTCGCCGACAGATGGAATCGTTTGGACCGGGAAAATGAAATTCTTAGCGTTTAGAACTGTGGAAGGTTCCATGGGTGTGTTACCCAAAAGAGCTCCCATAGTGACGCATTTATCTGTGGATTTTGTAAAAATAATTGATGAAAGCGAAACAGAACACCTTTTTGCAACTTATGGGGGATTCCTTCATTGCGATGGAGAAAAAGTGAGTATCGTCTCAAGTAAAATTCTCAAAGCTGAAGACATTGATCCCCACATAATGAAAAGCTCAGATCAGAGAGCTAAATATTTGATAGAGCTGCAGAACCACGTGTTGAAAGATGCGAAGATGGAAGCTACAGTGAAAACAGGTCGCTCGGGAGAAATGTAAATTGGCAAAGGTGTTACTGGTGGTGATGGGAATATCCCTTTTCGTTTGCTCAATGTTGATTTTTGGGCGAAGTTCCGAGCGTGTGGCCAGGCAGACGTTGTGGATCGTGGCTCTTGCAGTGGTGCTTTTCTTGACATCGGCGTTATTGTCTCATATTTTTGGGGGGGGATAACATGTGGAAGAACGTTTTTAATTTTCTCAGTTTCGAAGGATTTCCTTCAAGGGATTTTGTCACATATAGCTCGTTAGTCTTATTCGTGGCCAACGTGATAAGCTTGATTGCGTCTATCGCAGCGATCGCAGCAAAATGGAACTGGGGAATTACTCCAGGAGCGCTGGCGTTATGGGGGTTTTCTGAAGGTCTGCTTTTGACAGCGGCAGCAGCTTTCTTAGTTGTTTTGATAAAGTGGAACGTCTTTCTAAGAAAAGCTCAGAAGGAAGTCGTCAAGAAGTATTCCCAAAGAACAAGTGATATAACAGAGATTCTGGAAAAATCGGATCAAACAATGTTTGCTTTCGGTGTTGCGGGTACAGTCGCGGGTTTAATTCTGTCTTTCTTCTTTCCATTTACATTTTTAATAATGTTGGCAGGAACGAGCTTCGCGGTCTACAGTTTGTTTAAGAACCTCAAGGAATGTGAGCAGAAAGAGTACGAGGTAGTCCACAGTATGGAAGAGAATGAGAAAGCACCAGAGAAGATCTTCACCTGCGAATGGGATACAAATGTTTTGATTCTTATGATTGCATCTCTTTTCGGTTACTGGGTTTTGCACTGCTCAGAATGTAGTCAAAAGATAGAATCTTTTGTGGAGCAGCGACTGAGGACAGATTCTTAGGGAGGTGATTCAATGCAATATAAATTCATGACAAGAGGTTTTGAAAGCACTGACGCGATTAGAAATTATATAGATAGGAGGTTTGAGAAAATCGATAGAGTCCTAACGGATAATGACGTAGTATCAGCAGAAGTGAGGGCAGAAAAGGACGCAGAAAACTACAAGGTCAAAGCAAAAATTAACCTTAGAGGAAACATAATAGTAGTTCAAGAAAAAAATCCAGATTTGTACGCAGCTATTGACGGCTTGGCTGATTCTCTGGAAAAGAAAATCAAGAAAGAAAAAGCAACTTTGCGTGATAGGCATCGCAAAACCGCTTCAAAGAACACTGAATTGAGGGAAGAAACTTCGTCTGAGGAAGACCAAATAGCCGATGTCAAAAGGGTTTCTTTAAGCGTTATGTCTCCCGAAGAGGCGCTGCTTCAGATGAAAGTTCTGGATAGACAGTTTTTTGTTTTCAGAAATTCTGAAACGAACGAAATCAATATCGTGTACAAGAAAAAAGATGGCACCTGCGCTGTTATAGAATTCATTGGCTGAAAAAGAAGGCATGAAAGAATGGATACCTGCCTCATAATAAGTAGAGAGGACAAAACGATAAATGCAGCGTTGGTGGCTGATGGAAATCTGCAAGAGGTTTTTTTTGAGGGCAACGAATTCCATTCTGGAAACATTGACATCGGCCGTGTTGAAAAGATTGTGCCGGGTTTGAACGCGGCGTTTATCAAAATAGGGCCCGGCAAGAGCGCGTTTTTGAAACTCAAGGAAGTGACAAAGCGGTACCTAAAAGATGTGCTGTCAGCTAGCAAAATATCTGAGGGTATGAAAGTTTTGGTTCAAGTGAAACACGATCCTGTTGAATCCAAGGGTGCTCAAGTT
>QNAO01000166.1 GCA_003641785.1 Thermotogae bacterium | reverse complement strand
TCGTCCGGACCAATTTTCTGATTCAAGTAACGATTTGATGGACTCATTTTCATTTCGTGTGCATAACCGTTCGTCGCAACGTAAGTGAAGTAGAAAAACAGCTCTGCCACCGCTTCTGGTCCAAGAATCACCGTATAGTTTCCAGGGTCTATTTCCACTGGATTGACAGACTTCTTAGCGAACTCTACCGCTCGTAACACCTTCTCGGAATATCCCAAGTTTTCCACAGAACTGGAAGCTCCTGAAACATATCCGCTTCCATCACCCTTAATTGCGACAAGATTGAAGCCTGCTGAAGAAGTGGTTTCGTATGTAAACATCCCACCGGAGGAGATAACACTCTTTTCGTAAACTTCTGTACTCATATAACCAAACACCTTTACGTCATCCCCAGCAGATCTCAGGATATCATCAAACACTTTGGCCCTGTCTTCCGCGGATGATTTCAAGACGGATTCCGAAACATTTTCCAAAGGGTAACCCATTGAAGGCACCGGAAGAGAGAACTCGTATTCCAGCGGAGCAGCTTGTTTAAGCATGCTTTCAAGTTTTTCCCTGAGTAGTTTCATACCTGAAAGAGTAAGATCATTGCTTGAAACCAACGCTATTTTATTGTCCTCTGTGGCGAGCACGGTTATTTTTGTTTCCTTCTCACTCACATTCTGATGTATCTGAGAATTGGCAAATCTTGTTAAAGAATGAGCTCGGCTTGAAACTACGCTCAAGAACTTCATACCCATCAAATGTTCGTTGATAATTCTGAAAAGTCCTCTGTAGAAACCCTCTCCCTTCATTTCTTGACACCTACCTTTAGCCCTCTAAATCGTGCTGGAGCAGTCCCATGTCCTACATGCATGACTTGCATGGGTTGGCCTTTACCACAATTGGGTACTCCCCACACCCTCCAGTGTTTCTCGTTAGAGATTCCATCACACTTGTTCCAGAATGAAGGTGTTATATCGTAATAGACAGGATTCTTAAATATCTTCCCGGTGAGTTTACCCGCCTTTATTTCATAAGCTATCTCAGTGGCAAACTGAAAGTTGAGTCTTAGGTCATCTATGGACCAGCTTTTATTGGTATCCAGAAGAAATCCGTAATCTATACCTGATATGAGTTCGTCAAATGAATAATTTCCAGGAAGCAAATTGATGTTAGTCATCCTGATAATCGGCACATGCGACCAACTGTCAGCTCTTGAAGCTCCGTTGGACCTGACGCCAATTGTAGAAGCTGTTTGTCTGTCCATTAAATAACCCACGAAAACGCCATTCTTTACCAAAAATGATTTCTGAGCCTCGACTCCTTCGTCATCGTATCCAAAAGAACCAAGCCCACCCTCAACCGTGGCGTCGGCAACTATGTTCACTACATCACTTCCATACTTCAGCGTTCCAACCTTATCAAGTGTCAGAAAACTTCCACCGGCGAGGCTCAGCTCCGAGCCGAGAACTCTGTCCAATTCCGTGGGATGTCCGCATGATTCGTGAACTTGAAGCGCAAGCTGATTTCCAGAAATCACCACATCGTACTCTCCTGGAGTTATTTCCTCAGCTTTCACAAGAGCGTCAGCTTCAGAAGCTATTTCGGGGGCTTTGTCAAGCAAATTCATATTTTGAATAAATTCCCATCCTTTTGTTGAATAATCACCCCCAAAACTCGAGGGGTATGATCTAACTTGGAATCCACTTTCTCCAATCGCGGTAGCCGATATCCCCGCTCCAGATACCGTTATCGATTGATTTATTTCTGATCCCTCTGTACTGAGAAATAGCTTTTCAATTTTCCTAAACCTCATTGTACCCATTGCCCTCTTAACGCTCTCTGTGCGAGTCATTTCAGAGGTAACCTTCCTGAGTAAATCTACTTTCTCACCTTCGGGCACAGTAAAAGGATCTTTGATAACAGGAGAATTGAAATTTGCCTTGTGAACAGGTTCCTCAGCAAGTTCCACTTTAGATTTTGAGCGTCTGTTCGATGCAATAGCCGTTTCCAAAGCCTTCTGCGCAGCTCTTATTAGAGCTTCATTCCCTTTCTCATCAGTTGCCGCAAAACCCCAACCATTCTCGTACAGAACCCTGATTCCCGTGCCCACACTGGTCTCCAAGCTTATGGACTTCAAGACTCCATTTTCAGCGACGATTTCCTGTGAAATGTGCTCTTCATGACGAGCATCTGCATATCTAACCCCCTTAGAATCAAGATATTCGAGTACTTTCCTGACTTTCTGCTGCACATCACAACCTCCTTTCATGCGATAACCATTGAAAAGGCAGGGAAATCATTCCCTGCCTTCTTCGCTGTTTCTTATTATGTTGTCCAGTAATTTCTCTACATTGTCCATTTCTATTTTCTGTCCATTCTTGAGAGTCATGAGAGCCGCTTTTATAACAAGAACACGTGGGTATCGACTCAGAAGTTTTCTCACAGGGTCTCGCTTCACAGCACCTATTTCCAAGGGTAATCACCATCCTTTTCCCTTGACACAAAGCGGAGCCAGATGTATAATTTCCTTGGTCTATGGGCTCATAGCTCAACTGGTAGAGCGCCCGGCTCATAACCGGGCGGTCGGTGGTTCGAGTCCACCTGAGCCCACCAAGTGGGGGCCTCTGGCTCCCTATAGCTTTATTCTAACATACTTTCGACAAATATAAAGAGTTTGACATGTGTTGGCAATACAAATTCAACATAAACGAAAAATGCCGGTCAAATGACCGGCATCTTTTCTTTTCACATGAGTTACAAAGAAATCGGCATTTGAACTACTTTATCAAGAATCGTCAGCTTTGCTTCTGTTGCTTCGATAACTTCTTCAACTGTCGTTTCAGGGGCAACTTCTTTCAGGATCAATCCATTTTCCGTCGCTTCAATGACCACCATGTCTGTGACAATCAAATTCACTCTTCGGATAGAGGTGAGAGGAAGAGAGCATTTTTTCACAATTTTTGAAGTTCCATTCTTGTTGACATGTTGCATTGCCACGATGACTTTCTTTGCTCCAGTCACAAGATCCATTGCTCCTCCCATACCTGGTACAAGCTTCCCAGGAATCATCCAGTTGGCAAGATGTCCTTCTTCATCCACTTGAAGCGCACCCAAGACGGTTGCATCCACATGCCCTCCACGAATCAAACCGAAGGACATGGCAGAATCAAAAGCAGCCGCTCCAGGCAAAAATGTCACCGGCATTCCACCAGCGTTGATCAGTTGTGGATGCTCAAAGCCCGGACGTGGAGCTGGTCCCATACCAAGAATTCCATTTTCAGACTGCAGGAAGATTTCAACACCTGAAGGAAGATAGTTGGCAACAAGAGTGGGGATTCCTATTCCAAGGTTCACGATATCCCCATCGTGAAGCTCCATAGCTACTCGCTTTGCAATTACTTCTTTTTTGAGTTTCGAATCTTGGATCATCTGACATCCCCCCTCACTATGTAGTCCACAACCGCATGGGGAACGACTACCTCATCAGGCGCTAATCCCCCAACAGGGACTATCTCCTCTGCCTGAACAATCGTCGTTTCTGCCGCAAAGGCCATTAAAGGATTGAAATTTCTCGAAGTGAGATTGAACGTCAGATTACCGTAAAAATCAGCTTTCTTCGCTTTGATTAGAGCAAAATCAGCCTTTAGAGCTACT
>QNAO01000165.1 GCA_003641785.1 Thermotogae bacterium | reverse complement strand
TCGATAGGTAGAATAACTCAACGGTTGAGTTCCAACCGTTGGACACCTGTGAAGGTAGTGGATAGATATATACCCACAACTCAAACTTGTTATAGTTGTGGCCACAGACAGAAGGTTGAATTAGCTCAAAGAGAATTCAAATGTGAAGAATGTAGAATAGAAATCAATCTACCATATGTTGAGTATTGCATTGTTGAAGCGGGAATCCCCTTGTTTCAATGAGGGGAAGAAGTCAAAGATGAAAAAGACCTGCCAAGACTGAAGAAATTTTACTTTCAAAGGAGAAGCGATCCATGGAAGAGAGACTCAGAAAGAAATACGAGCTTCAAAGAGTACTGATCGATACAATAGCCGAGGTACTCAAAGAGAAACTTAGCCCAACTGTTTATCAAAAGCTCCTTGAAAGCTCTGTCCAAGTTGTGCCCGGTGCTCAAGCAGGCGCTCTTCTCATGAAGAATGGTGAAGCTTACCGATTTGTTGCCCTTGTTGGTTACGGTGAAGAGCTCTATTCGGTGTACTTCAGACCTGAGGAAATGGTTCAAGACGGATCAAGGAGAATCCAAATTATCACAGATTTCACAGTTGATGAGAAGCTGGGTGAAGAAAGAAGAAGAATTCTCTATTCCTCTGGGCGGGTTGGTGAGATCAAAGTAACACTCTCTATTCCGATAGTCGTTTTTGATGAAATAGTGGCTTACTTCAACTTAGATAACTTTGAGCAAACAGACGCCTTTGATGAAGATTCTGTTGAAATAGCAGAGATCTTTGCGAAGCTAACTGGTGTTCTGTTTCAAAGATTTCACTTTGAGGAAGAACTGAAAAAGCAGAAGGAGCTTGCCGAGTATCGATCCTTTCATGATCCATTGACAGGGCTTCCAAACAGAAGAATGTTGTTAGAAGAATCTGAAAAGATCTTTGCCCTGGCAAAAAGAAAGCAAAAGCCAGTTGCGGTGATGTATCTCGATCTGTATAAATTCAAGGAGATTAACGACTCTTTTGGCCACAACACAGGTGATGAGGTTCTCAAAGTCGTTGCTAATCGTCTCAAAAAGCCGTTGAGGAGAAGCGATCTCGTTGGACGCATTGGAGGAGATGAATTCATTACCGTTCTGCCAGAAACAAGTGCAGACCAAGCAAAAGCGCTGGCTCTGAGGCTAATTGAAGTGATAGAAGAGCCGATCGAAGTTGGTAACCACATGTTTAAAATATCAGTTAACATTGGTATTTCACAGTATCCAGAAGACGGTGATTCCTTTGAAAAATTGATTCACACAGCAGATGTGGCTCTTTATAAAGCCAAGAAAGAGAAAAAAGCCTATTGTATTTTTGAAAGACTGTGAAGAATATCACATGCCAGAGCGACGTTGCTCTCTAAGAGCTTCACGTTCGAAGTAATGGTTCTGCCCTCAGAAAGTTCAGCGATCGTTTTGAGTAAAAATGGAGTTACTGATTTTTGAGAAACGTTTTCTTTCTGCATTTTCTTTGTTGCTTCAGAAAGCCACGTTCGCATTTCAAGCTGATCTATCTCAAACTCTTGCTGTACTGGATTGAACACTAAGACGGAACCCGGCAATTCTAACTTCTCCTTTGTTCTGAATATTTCGGCTATTTCAGAGGTTTCTTCCACTTTCTGGATTTTGATACCGCTGCTTCTTGTATAAAACGCAGGCATTTCATCAGTTCTGAAACCCAAAACTGTTATCTCGAACGTTTCAAGCATCTCGGCCGTGGCGGGCAGATTCAATATAGATTTTGGCCCTGAACTCACGACTATCATTCTACTTTGAGACAACTCATAAATGTCCTGGGAAACATCCCAATTAGAGACGTCGTGAACGCCACCAATTCCACCAGTGGCGAAGACTTTTATGCCATGAGCCGAGGCTATTCTAATAGTCGCGCTCACCGTTGTAGCCGCCCATCTCCTGGTGGCCACAGCTAACGCTATTTCTCTTGTTCCGGCTTTCATGATATCGTCTCTTTCGGACATCAATATTATTTCTTCATCTGTGAGTCCGACCCTTATTTGACCGTTCACAATCCCTATGGTTTTTGGCAGGCACTTCTTTTTGTAGGCGATATCTTGAAGATGGAATGCTGTTTTTTTATTGATGGGGCGAGGAAGCCCATGAGCAATCACTGTAGATTCAAGTGCAAGGATCACAACAACTTTCCTCCTTTTGAATGAAACATTTCTTCTAACATAATACCATTGACTAATTTCGATTCATACTGTACTATCTGTATTAGTACAGTTGAGGAGGAATGAGAATGATAGAACTTGTCAATGTTACAAAGGTGTATGCGGGATCTGTCAAAGCAGTTGACGATGTATCACTGACCATTGAGCCAGGTCAAATATTTGGCTTTCTGGGACCAAATGGAGCGGGAAAAACAACTACAATAAAGATGATGGTCGGCCTTCTAAGGCCCACAAAAGGTTCAATCAAAGTCAACGGCTACGATGTTATAAAAGATTCAACGAAAGCGAAAGCCAGCATAGGTTATGTCGCAGATGAACCGCTTGTAATGGAAAAGCTGACAGGAACTGAATACTTGAAGTTTGTGGCAGATGTGTTTCAAGTTTCTGAAGAACTTAGAAGAAAGAGAATCCCAAGACTTCTCGATCATTTCAAACTGAAAGACGCTGTAAATGATCTTGTAGCTTCTTATTCTCATGGAATGAGGCAGAAGCTCTCTCTAATAGCCGCTTTACTTCACAATCCATCTGTCTGGATACTGGATGAACCTATTGTGGGTCTCGATCCTGAGTCAGCGTACATATTGAAGCAAATGATGAGAACTCATGCGGATTCTGGAAATACTGTTTTTTTCTCAACACATGTTATGGAGATAGCAGAAAAGATATGTGACAGAATAGGGATTATCAGCAGAGGTAGGCTCAGGTTCGTCGGAACAGTCAGTGAACTGCGCGAAGCCAGGGGTCAGGGCACACTTGAAGAACTGTTTCTGGAGGTGACCGGTAGTGGAACTGAAAAGATTGATTTCTCTTATCTGGATCTTGATTAATTCTCATTATGGTATCTCAAAAAAGAGGTATACTTACTTCCACCAAAAGCGGCGCCTCTGGGAATTGTTCTTAATTGTTTTCGCTATCGTCGCACTGGCGGTTTTAGCTGTGCCTTTGTACGGTTTCTTCACCAAAGCTCTGCTTGATCAATACATCATCTTAGGTATGGAACATCTCTTTCTTGCAAACCTGATGCTTTTATCAAGTGTGATTGGGTTTGTCTTCGGTACATTTTTACTCGTCAGTACCTTTTTCTTTTCAAATGAGATGAGAATTTTACTGCCTCTACCTTTAAAGCCGTACGAGGTTCTGATTGGTAAATTTGCCGTGGTTTTGCTGGATCAGATGATTATTTCTTTGGCATTGCTGCTTCCGGGGTTTGTATATTACGGTTTGAGAACAAGTGTACACGTTAGTTACTGGATCTATATGGCAGTAATATTTCTCTTATCTCAGGTGTTTCCCTTAGCCATCGTTACAATTATCACTTTACCTTTGTCCCGGATATTGGGTTTCAGAAGAAACAGAGATTTTCTCATCTTCGCGGTGAGTGTGGCTGTGCTCGTTGGTGCTATAGGGTTTCAGTTTTACTTCGTGAATGCGGCATTCAAGGCTCCTGAAGTTTC
>QNAO01000164.1 GCA_003641785.1 Thermotogae bacterium | reverse complement strand
TGCTGAATCTCTATCAACTGCGAATTCGGACCAAGAGCATGAACCAAACCGGCTGGTATGTACAGCACACTTCCCTTGGGAATACGCTTTACTTCCAACACTGATCTCCAGCGACCTGTTTTAATGGCTTCCTTAACTTGCATAGCGGACTCCACCAAAGCCACTGTGCTGTCCTGTAAAGCATACCAGCACTCGCTTTTTCCCCAAGGTTCACCCTCAAGAGCTCTCGCCAAAACATCATCTGGGTGCACTTGAACTGAAAGCCATTGAGAGGAAGAAATGAACTTCACCAACAGTGGAAATCTGTGGCACTCTGTACCAACAAAGTCCGAAATGAATTGCTTTGGCCTAAACTCGTTCCCATCTGAGTCTACGAGTTTTGTTTCACACATTTCGTGTCCGGATAGCAGCCAAACCTCCCCAACATAGGGAGGGGAATTTACTCCAAACCAGCGGCTTGTTTCCCTGTTTCCCCAAACCATTCGTCGAAGTCCTGCTTTAGACTTAAGAATCACTGTACCCACCTATTACAATTTCTCCATTCTTGATAGTAACAACTGCTTTTTTCAAAGGCTTTTCCACATAATGCCGCTTGTCAAGGATCACTATTTCTACACCGGCGTGAAGCATCCTCCGTGCTACAACCTTAGCACCCCCCACCTTTTCTTTCATCTTAGCTCGAAGTTGCTCGAGTTCCCGTTCACATTCTTCAACGCTGCTCCTCAAATTAATCAACGACTGAACCACCTTTCTATACGCTTCAAGCTTGTCCTTTGGCAGATTTCCGCCGGTTTGCTCCATAACCTGCTTAAATGTTCTGTATATTTTTGCGAGCTTTTCAAGATTTTCGCGGTCCAAAGCCAGCTTTCCCCGAAGAACCTTTGTCCTTTGGCGCACTTCTGGATCAATGCCTATTTCAATTCTCGTTCTAACTCCTAAGGGTGATCCTATTTCTTCGGCTTGAACTGTAAACCCAGCCATGATGTCGCCACCGGCAATGACACCTCTATCAGAAGTGACAACTACATTTGTCTTTGTGCTCAGCGTGGAGTTCGTCACCGGTCCCGCTACTTCTATGTCGCCATCCGTCTCCACAGTCACATTTTCCAAAAACCTTGATTTCACCCCAGATTTCGCCTTAACATAGCCCTTTTCCCTTCCTTTAATGCCACCGGCATTAACCGATCCTTCAAAAGAAACAACAGTCGCTGCTTCGATGACACCTTCAACTACAATGTCTCTTTTAGCTTTCACCACAAAGTCTGGCTTCACATCACCTTTGATGTGAACTTCTCCGGGGAACTCGATGTTTCCTGTACCATAATCCACGTTACCTTTCACCACAAGAACCTCACTAACCTCTATTAAACCTTCTGGACGGGCAACAAGCATTCCATCCTTGGCCGCAAGGATTTTTCTTCCGTCTTCTGATAACTTGACATTTTGACCAATTTTGACGGGGGCAGCTTTACCAGGTTTGGGTTTGAGAATCACACCAAAAACATTCTTACCTTCCTCACCTTCAGTTGGCGGAATAATCTCTGCGATTTCCTGGCCAGCTTTTACTATACATCGAGTCCTTCTCGGTAGCTCTCTTAAATCTATCTTGCCAGCTTTTTTTTCAGGTCCTTCTTCTTTGTGCAATTCTGTAGTCAATATAACCTGCCCATCCTTACCATCAACTGGTTCTTTGCCCGCAGCGACAAGAATCGGTGTGTTGAAAACAGGTTTTTCTACAAGCTGCTTTATGGAATTTAACAGTATTCCATATGTAATACCCGCGGCTTTCAGTTCCTCAAGTATCTGCTCTTCGGTTACCTTTTCTGAAGGCTCACCAGTGAGCACTATATGAGCTTCAAGGCCATTGTTAGAAACGTTGAGTTGTATCTTCAACAGTCCCCCCCACTTTCCATCCAATCTGTTCAGAAAAGTTTGCAAGACTTTTGATAGATTCCTTTGCTATATTACTACGTTTCAATGAGGATTTCCCATCTGGGCTGAGAAGACCGTAGCTGGCGTACATTGGTCGCAACTTGCGTCTGCCACTGGTTACATATCTAAAAAGGGCGCCCATTAACGTTCCTCTTGGAAGCTCGATTGGTGAAAGCCCCTTTAGAACTCTGCAGATATTCATGGCGACATAAAGCCCACTCGCGGCAGATTCCAGATAACCCTCGACACCCGTTATCTGACCAGCGAAAAAGATACGCTTGTCTTCCTTCAACCTGAAATATTTATCCAGAACATTTCTGGAATCTACATACAAATTCCTGTGCATAACGCCGTACCTAACGATTTCAGCATTCTTAAGTGCGGGAACCGTCCGAAGCAATCTCTTCTGCTCACTCCATTTCAGTCTTGTCTGAAATCCCACCAGATTGTACAGACTCCCCATCTCATCCTCTTTTCTCAACTGGACAACGGCGTAAGGGCGCCTGTTGGTCTGTGGATCATTCAAACCAACGGGTTTCATGGGGCCATACAGAAGAGACATACGCCCAGTTCTTGCAATCTCCTCTACGGGCATACATCTTTCAAATAAAAGTCCCCTGTCAAAGTCCTCCAATGGAACAGTTTCGGCTTGAATTAAAGCCGTGTAGAAGTCGTCGTATTCCTTTTCATTCAAAGGACAATTCAGGTAATCCTTTCCTTGTGGATCATATCTGTTTGCAAAAAACGCCTTTGAAAAATCGATGCTTTCGGCTGAGATAATAGGAGCAACAGCATCGAAAAAATACAACCAGTTACTGAAAATCTTCTCCAAGTAAGCCGAAAATTTAGGGCTTGTAGCAGGTCCAGTTGCAATAACCCATATTTCGCTATCGTCAGGTATTTTCTCCACTTCTTCGTTATCCACTTTAACACCAAGCGAAGTAATGACGTCCGTGAGAGTGGAGGAAAATCTATCTCTGTCTACCGCAAGAGCTTTCCCCGAAGGAACTCGCGTTTCTTTTGCTGTCTTGATAATCACTGAGCCCAGAATCTCCATTTCTCTTTTGAGAAGACCCGAGGCATTTCTCAGTTCTAAGGACTTCAAAGAATTGCTGCACACAAGCTCTGCGTAGTATCCAGTTTTGTGAACAGGAGTCATGACTTTCGGTCTCATCTCGTGAATTCTGACCCTCACGCCTCGAGTTGCAAGTTGATATGCGATTTCCGTTCCAGCCAATCCAGCTCCAACAATATGAACTTCACTCACGAGTTTTCCTTCCTTTCGTAGCTTGATAATCTATAGGTCTTGGTCAGTGTCAACAAATTACCATTTACTAAGTTCTTCAAAGAGACACAATCAAAGACCTCGTGAATGATGTGAAGTCCAAAACCACTTGTACTGTGCTCTTGAATTGGCCTCGGCTTCAAAACAGCGGGATTCACGCTTGGGCCAAAGTCTCTGATCAAAACAGAAAGCTTAGTCGTAGCGTATTCCCATTTAAGTGTCATTAGCACGTACTTGGTAGAATCGTTGTCATAAGTGTGAGTTATCACATTGGCTATGGCTTCGTCTATCGCTAGCTCTGTATCAAAGATATCTTTGTCAGCGACACTTTTGTAAAGCAAAAAGTTTCTCACCAGAACCCGCGCAAGTCTAACGTGTACCGGTTTGGCAGGAAATGAGACTGTAATTACTTCATCCATCGGTCCTCATCTCCGAGACTCCTCTGGA
>QNAO01000163.1 GCA_003641785.1 Thermotogae bacterium | reverse complement strand
TTCAAAGATATAGTGGAGGAAGGCAAAGATCTCAGTATAGTGCCGAACTTTGATTGGAATGGTAAAAGAAGTGTCGTAATAGCAATTCGAGTTAAAACCCTCAATGGTGAAACCAGCGGAATCTTTGCAGCAATTCTTCCTCAAGAAAAGCTTTTGGAGCTTATCTCTGATATCGTTTACGGAGAAGAGGGGCATGCCTTCTTGATAGATGCACAAGGGCAAATTCTCGCGCACCCTTCTATCGAAATGGTAGGGAAAAATGTTCGCGAACTCGATCCGAGCTTAGAAGCATCATGGCAGGAAATTGCGTCAGATGACTCTGGATACATTGAGTACAGTTTGTCTGGTTCAGAAAAGATAGCCGCCTATGCTCTGATTCCGTCGGCTGATTGGAAAGTGGTGATTACAACACCCTATTCCGAAATTACAGCCGTTTCAGGCAATATCATGAAAACGAGTCTTCTTATCACTTTTTCCGTGGTTGGCGTTAGCGTCATAGTTGGAATGCTGTTTGGCTGGGCTCTGATTAAGCCTTTGAGAAAACTCTCAGAATCTGCCCAAAAGGTAGTGAGTGGAGATCTTACAACGGAAGTGGCTCTTGAGCGAAAAGACGAGGTTGGTGTTTTGTCTCAGTCATTCGCTGAAGTTGTGAAGCTGTTGAAGGAAAGTATCAACAAAACAAAAGATATAAGCCTTCAAGCGGGTTTAGTTTCCGAATCGCTGCACAAATTTGTTGAAGAGAATGGCATCTTATCTTCTAAGGTTGACTCCACCACGGAGAAAGTGGAGGCTGGGCTTGAGGAAGTCTCTCAGTCTGTCGGACAAGTTGACACTGGAATGGACGAAATTTTGTCAGGTGCTGAGGCCACTGCAAAGCATGCCACGGACCTATCTACGGAATCTTCACAGCTTAGAGACATCATTTTGAAAAGCAGTGCGTCGTTGCAAAAACTTGGTGAGAAGATGCTCTCAACAAATGAAAGAGCGTCGAATTCTATGAAGGCAATGGAAGAACTCGTGGGTCTTTCCCAGAAAATTGGAGAGATAACTGAAACAATCTACAACATAGCGGAGCAGACGAATCTTTTGGCTCTTAACGCTGCAATAGAGGCAGCGCGAGCCGGTGAAGCTGGACGAGGTTTTGCTGTTGTAGCCGACGAGATCAGAAAATTAGCAGAACAGAGTAGAAGCGCTACTCAAGAGGTTTCAGAGATTTTAAAGAAGATTGTTTCACAGACAGAGATAGTTGCGAGTGAGGGTAAAGAAGTAGTTGAAAGTGTTGTTTCGACAACTGAATCACTGCGTGAGAACGTAAAAATGGTGGAAGGCACTGTTAACGCGATAGACCGACTTGCGGCAATGACAAGCAACCTTGCTGCGACGAGTGAGGAACAAAGTGGCGCAACGCAAGAGGTCAAAAGTGCCATGGTTACTATCACGGAAAATGTTAAAAGGGTCGATATAGAAGTAAAGAAATTGGTTCAGGAAATAGGGATGCAGCTCAAGCAATCCAGCGAAATTGCGAAACACGAAAATGAATTGTCTGATTTGGTTGAAAGCCTCAAACAGCTTTTTGAAAGATTTACCGTTTGATTTGGTAAAACAGTGATGCTTAGACGGAGGTGAAAGCCTTGGTAGCTTACATTGTAAGGCGCCTGTTGTTACTCCCCCTCATACTTTTTGGTATATCCTTAATAGTTTTCGGTATGATTCAAAGCCTTGGTTCTGACAGGCTTTTGGCGGCATATGTTAATCCAGGCCTTTTGGACAAACTCAAACCGGATCAGCTTGAACGAATCAAAGATAAATATGGCCTTAACGATCCCATGGTAATTAGATATTTCAAGTGGCTTGGTAACACAATAAAAGGTGATCTGGGCTGGTCAGTTGTTGGAAAAGAACCTGTGAAAGACGCTCTGTTGCACAGATTGCCGTGGACTGTTGAACTTGCACTTTACTCCATAATTCCTGTCGTTGTGGTTGGAGTTTGGTTGGGAATTACCGCAGCTGTCAACAGAGATAAATTTGTTGACCACTTTGTGAGAATATTCGCGGTTGTGGGATGGAGCTTTCCTGATTTTGTTTTCGGCTTGCTTGTGCTTATGGTGTTCTACAGTGTGCTCGGTTGGTTTCCTCCTGGAAACCTCAGTTTCTGGGCTGATGAGGTTGTCAAGTCTCCTGAGTTCAGACGCTACACTTCTCTTTTAACGATAGACGCGCTTTTAAATGGCCGATTTGATATATTTTTTGATGGTCTCAGACATCTTGTAGCACCAATTCTCACGATGTCGTGGCTCTGGTGGGCATATCTGCTGAGAATCACGCGTTCCAGCATGTTAGAAGTACTTTCCAAGGAATATATCAGGACTGCAAGAGCGAAGGGACTTTCTGAGAGAGTTGTTATCAACAAACATGCGAAAAGAAATGCCATGATTCCTGTTCTAACTGTGGGTGGAGCTATGGTGATAAGATTGTTCGCTGGTACGGTCATAGTTGAGATGGTCTTCAACAGGACGGGTATGGGAAGCTTCACAGCAACTGCGGCAACACAATTGGACTACGCTTCAATAATGGCTTCAGTGTTGTTCTACTCGCTGATACTTGTTCTGGGCAACTTGGTTATTGACATACTCTATGCCGCAACGGATCCGAGAATAAGACTTGGCTGAGGAGGTAAGAGTTATGAGATCAGAAACAAAAAGAATTCTAAGAAGATTGTTACGAAACCCCTCTGCTGTTATAGGGTTTTCGCTTCTCATATTTTTCATAGTGATTGCTATTGCCGCTCCCCTAATATGTCCACCGCAATCGTACAATCCCTACATGATTCCTATAGTTTCATGGGATCTAACTCCCAAACCCCCATCAGATGGTCATCCATTGGGAGTGATTGCTGGCAGAGACATCTTCTATGGAATTGTTTGGGGGACAAGGACAGCTTTTAGAGTTGGACTTCTGGTTACTCTAATATCAACAGCCATAGGTCTATTCATAGGCTCGATCGCAGGGTATTTTGGAGGATGGATCGATGAAATCTTGATGAGGATAACAGATATATTTCTTTCTATACCGTACATTCTGGCCGCGATAGTCATAACATCCTTTTTGGGAATGGGACTGAACAATGTCATGATTGCTTTGACAGCTTTCGGGTGGATGGCGGCAGCCAGGTTGATCAGAGGAAACATTCTCCAAGTCAGGGAGGAGCAGTATGTCCTTGCCGCAAAAGCTCTTGGAGTAAAGGACTTTTTGATCATTATGAAACACGTTTTGCCCAACACAATCTTTCCGGTTCTGATTCAAGCATCCATGAGAATTGGGTCTTTGGTTATAACTGCCGCAGCATTGAGTTTCTTAGGTCTCGGTGCTCCTATTGGTTATGCTGATTGGGGCTCTCTGCTGAATTTTTCCAGAAACTGGCTGCTTGGAGCTTCTGGAGAAGCTTTTAAGTATTGGTATGCGATAGTCTATCCAGGTGTTACAATGGTCTTATTTGTTTTGGCCTGGAATCTCGTAGGAGATGCACTGAGAGATGTCTTTGACCCAAGACTCAGAGGATAAGGAGTGAATGAAATTGAAGAAAGAGCCTATACTCAGTGTGCGAAACTTGAAAACCTATTTTTATACAGAAGATGGAGTTGTCAAAGCAGTAGATGGTGTGGACTTCGA
>QNAO01000162.1 GCA_003641785.1 Thermotogae bacterium | reverse complement strand
TTGTTGTCCTTGATTTTCGCCGCCTGCCTGCTGCTGTTTGACGTTTTCGTACAAGTATTGCCCTATTTTGCCACTTTCCTTTTGCAAATCATCGAAGAGGATTCTAACGCGAGCTATGTCATCTTTGTTTATCGCATCTCTAAGATCTTTCACGAGATTTTCAAGATTTGCCTTGAGATCAGATGGAAGCTTATCTCCGTATTCTTTCAGTGACTTGTCCACACTGTAAGCAAGATCATCTGCTCTGTTCTTCAGCTCTATCTCTTCGCGTTTTCGTTTATCTTGTTCTTCATATTTTTGCGCTTCTTCCATCATTCTCTTTATGTCTTCTTCCTTCAATTTGTGACGTCCTGTTACAACCATTGACTGCTCTTTGTTAGAAGCAAGATCTTTGGCAGAGACATGCACAATACCATCACTGTCTATGTCAAATGCAACCTCTATCTGTGGGACTCCCCTTGGTGCTGGTGGTATATCCACAAGTTTGAAGCTTCCTAAGAATATATTGTCTCTTGCCATGGTTCTTTCTCCTTGATAAATTCTTATCTCAACTTCCGTCTGATAGTCCTCCGCTGTTGTGAACACTTTGCTCTTCTTAATAGGTATTGTCGTATTTCTTGAAATTATTGGCTCCAGGAGCCCTCCCTTTACCTCAATGCCAAGGGTTAGAGGAGTGACATCAACAAGAACCACATCCTGATCCTTAGCTTCACCAGACAGTATCGCTGCCTGGATGGCTGCTCCAACGGATACAGCTTCATCTGGATTGACTCCCTTGTTAGGCTCCTTATTGAATATTTCCTTTATGAGGTTGTGAACCATTGGCGTTCGCGTCATACCGCCGACTAAGATCACTTCATCGATATCAGAAGGCGACAGTTTTGCGTCTTTGAGCGCTCTTTCAATGGGTTCTCTTGTCATTTGAAGCAGATCCTTGATCAGTGACTCATAAAGTGATCTTGTAAGCTTCATCTCAAGATGAAGAGGACCCGAAGCAGTCGCCGTTATGTAAGGCAGATTGATGTCCGTTTCAAGTTTGCTTGAAAGCTCTATCTTCGCCTTTTCCGCAGCATCTCTTAATCTTTGAAATGCCTGCTTATCCTGTCTTAAGTCAACACCATGTTGTTTTTTGAATTCTTCTGCAAGCCAGTCAACGATTCTCTGATCGAAGTCATCGCCACCGAGATGATTGTTCCCCGATGTTGCCACAACTTGTATCACGCCTTCTCCTATTTCCAATATGGAAACATCAAAAGTACCACCACCCAAATCGTAAACAAGCACTTTCTCTTCCTTCTTTTTATCAAGACCGTATGCCAGTGCGGCGGCTGTAGGTTCGTTTATTATTCTCAGAACCTCAAACCCGGCGATCTGTCCTGCTTCCTTTGTTGCTTGTCTCTGCGCGTCGTTGAAGTAGGCAGGACATGTGATAACTGCCCGTTTAATTTCGCCATTCAGATATTGCTCGGCATCTTTCTTCATCTTTTTCAAAACCAGAGCGCTTATCTCCTGTGGTGTGTATTGCTTATCGTCAATCTTTACCTTATAATCACTGCCCATTTTCCTTTTGATAGATTTGATTGTTCTCTCTGAGTTCAGAATCATCTGACGTTTCGCCGGTTCACCAACAATTATTTCACCTGTTTTGGTAAAGGCAACAATTGAGGGAGTTACTCTTCCACCTTCAGTATTTGGAATAACCTCTGTGCTTCCATCTGGTTTCATCCAAGCAATGACTGAGTTCGTTGTACCAAGATCAATACCAACAACATATTGCTTTCTTTCGCTCATCATTTCACCTCCTACCACATGCTTCCACATCAATTATAAGTACTCTAAAAACTTCTGTCAAGGCTTCTTGGTAAAATTCGCCCACTATCGTAATTACCATTAAAACGTTGATGTAGCTATCTAAATATTAAATATATATTATTGTATAGCACTCGTTACTATAGAATGCTACATACACGTGTTTTGTGGTCTGCAAATTATGCGATTTATTCTGTGTGGTATCGTTTATAATAAAGACACCTTAAAACTATCAGAGGACAGGGGGTGAACGAGGTGAAAATCACCTGGTATGGACATTCATGCTTTCTCATAGACACAGGCAAAGCAAAAATCATGACTGATCCTTTTGACAGCTCTGTTGGGTATGAAATACCCAATGTAGAACCAGATATCATTACTGAAAGTCATCAACACTTTGATCACAACGCTCATCATCTTATCAAGGGAAACTTTAATCTGATCAGAGATCCAGCTGCTACGGAATCCAAAGGCATTAGGATAACGGGAATCAGCACCTTCCACGATAAGGAAAAAGGCGCTAAAAGAGGATCAAACATCATCTTTATTTACCGGTTTGACAACTTCAAAGTTTCACATCTAGGAGATTTAGGGGATATTCCATCACAAAGTCAACTCGACATGTTGAAAGAGGTTGATGTTCTGATGATTCCCGTTGGAGGAGTTTTCACAATTGGACCAGATGAAGCAAAGAAAATTGTGGAAATTGTGAATCCCCATGTGGTGATTCCCATGCATTACAAAACGCCACGATTGAAGTTCAACCTTTCAGGGGTGGAAGAATTCGCAAAGCTCTTTTCTCTGGTATCAAAACATCCAACTTCTTCTGTGACGCTCTCAGAAGAAATCAAGGAATATTCTCAGAAGGTGATAGTTCTTTCCATTTGAAAGGAGGCAACTATGGAGCTCAAGACGTTGTTCGATGAAAAAACAATACGCGGTAGAATAAGATCTCTGGCAAAGGAAATAGAGTCGTACTATAAAAGAAGAACAAATAACCTCCACGCAGTTTGTATTTTGAAGGGATCGATACACTTTTTCAGTGAGCTGGTAATGGCTATAGACATGGATGTAACTTACTCATTCATCCATGTGTCGAGCTACGCGGGAACTGAATCAACAGGAAGAATTCGTGTTAAGTCGTGGATAGACGAATCCATAGAAGGTAAGCATGTACTTGTTGTTGAAGACGTTATTGACACCGGACATACGCTGAAATATATATTGAACTACCTGAGAAGATATCGACCTGCGGATCTCAAAATCGTGACACTTGTGGAGAAGAAAAAACACGACCACGGAATTCCAGTTGATTTTGTTGGTTTTGAAATTGGTGATGTGTTTCTGGTTGGCTATGGTCTCGACTACAACGAAAAATACAGAAATCTTCCATATCTGGGGTATCTGGAATGAGAAGAGGCTCACTTATGGTTGCTGCGCTCGTAGTTCTCACAACAGTGTTCATTGTTATGCTTTGCCTGGAAAAACTGGTGAGCCTATACTTTTTGGGTGTGGAAATATATTTCAAGGAGACCAAGAGTGTCTATGAGACCTATTCTCCTTGAGGATTTTTTGAGCAAAATTCAGCAGGATTTGAAATTCGTTGAGGAAGGGATTAAGTCATCTGCTGAGCTTGTTGAGCAAATGCAGGACAATTTTGAAAGGCTACAGGACTTCCTCCTAAAGAATGACGACTTGAGACAGAAGATTCATCAACTGATGGAATACATAGAACCCATACCTCACCTTCCTGAAAACAGGCAGAAAACCAGAATCAAGAATGCTCGTTCGATGATACAAAAACTCAGAGACTGGTTTTTGATCGAAAAGTATGAATGTCGAGCACCCTTTAAAACTCTTGAAACATCTGT
>QNAO01000161.1 GCA_003641785.1 Thermotogae bacterium | reverse complement strand
GTCAAGAGAGTTAACGCCAGCAAATGGAACTACTATGAGTTTCAGCTTCTTCGCCCCCATGATTTCGTCATGAGTCATTCTACCGCTCACTACGATGTCCGATTCACTAATAAGAGTCCTTGGCTTTTCCACAGACATCCGATCCTCAAATCTGACGTTTGGAAACTCTCTTTTCAACTCGGCAATTTTTTCAAGCCATGCCGAGTTAATCTTATTCAAAAATAGGACGAGCAGAAGAATCACCTCGTATCATCAATACAAGTGAAGCTCCATTTCAAGTTGTGTAAGAACTTTCCTGAAACCATTGCGTTCTGCAGACGTGTGAAGAGGATCATTCTCAGGAACTCCCGCTATCGTACATGATGCGCGATTTTCTGACATACAAATATATTCAGCTGAGATGTTCAGCATCTGATCATACACTTCTGCGTTTGTAACTGGTGCGCAGTCAACGATATAGGCGCTGTCTTTCGTCGAGCCCCAAACTAAGTAACCTTGATCCCTTCCAATGTGGGTCCTTGCCATCTTGTATCTTCCATCCGAAAGAAGGAGAGTGACAGGTTCTCTCTGCCAATTCAAACGTCGCTTCAGATTGATGCTTGCTTCTAAAGAGCTTTTGTGAATCCATCTGTAATCCGCTTTGACAAAATTGTGTCTTGAGGAAACCGGTGGACATTCCTTAATAAACGTGTCCAGCCTGCGCACAGTCTTAAACCCGTTCTTTATGTAAAAACGAACAGCTCTCTTTTCAGTCTCGAGTACTTCAAGTATCACCTTCTGAACCTTCTGCCACCTCAAGACTTCAAGTGCGTGCGCGAGTATTCGTTGAGCAAGTCCTGAACCTTTCTCGCTTTCAACAACTCCCATTGCATCTATTCGACCTCTATTTCTTCTAATGCACGTCACCACAAACCCCACAGGTTCACCATTTTTCAAAAACACGAACGAATTTGAGAAAGACACTGAATTTTCACGAGCATCCAACTCAAAAGAAAGCGTGTTCCAATCCACAAACACGGGATAACTGCGAAACACTTCACGAACCAAATTCAAGAATCGAACGATTGGAAACTCGTTCAAGGATCGCACTTCTTCCATAAACTTCACCACCATTCGTTCCCTCTATATTGAAACGTTAAAATGCGATTCACCTTGATCACTCTTCATATTGGCGGTGTTGCCAACCGCCTTCATTGCACTTCTCCAGACTTCCAAAAGTTCTTTGAAATAGAAGGACGCTTCATCAATCTTTTCAGGATTTCTCTTGGTATTTCCTTCAATAAGCAACCGGTAAATGTAGTTGTACAATGCTCTCAGTGAAGCTGCAATGTTTCCTCCCTTTTCCATATCAAGGGAAAGGTTTAGCTCCGTTACTATATCCTGAACTCGTTTTATTTTTTCATTTGTGGCAATGAAGTCTTCTTTCTCAAGTTCTTGCTTTGCATCATTCAGCAGTTCTATGGATTTCTCATAAAGCATTTCTATCAATTTTGCCGGACTGGCGGTCTTAACAATATTTTCCGAGTAAACGTTCTTCATTATTATTCATGCGCCTCCTTAGAGTTCCGCAGTTGACTGAGGGTCTTAAAGAAAAATCCACGATAGTATTCCAAAGCAACTGGCACATCCCTCTCCACTGATGCCGAAATCTCTTCAATGTGATTCGATTCCAAAGCTTGGAGCAGTTTCTGAAGTGCTTTCACCGCATCCTCGAATCCCTGTGACTCTATCATCTCTATCTTCAACACGTTCAGTCTTAGATTTTCAAGTGCAGTAATACTATCGGTCAAGGCAACAACTTCTTTTAAGGCTGTTCTCTCACCTTCTCTGAGTTTCTCAACGACATGATCCAACAAAGATGTGGTCTTGGAAATATAGTTTAGAACATTGGGTAGCATGTCTTCGAGAAACTGTTTGGGCGTAACAAATTCAAGACACATCTGCGTACCATCTTCAACATAGGATTTTCGTAATTCATCTATTTTCTCCGGTGGCACATCTATGTCATTAATCACTATTTTCTTCAAAACCATTCCTTTAGGGGCCAAAGAGTCGTACAACTCCCCAAAATCTCTGTAATCTTCCTCGTAAAAAGTCATCTCATCGCCATTTAATATAACTTTAATCATATCACCTTCCCCTTTCCAACCACATCTTAATGAGCGCAACAACAGTTTTTGCATCCTTAATTTTGTTGTCAAGACACATTTTCACCGCTTTCTCAAAATCTATCGTTACTGTCTCGAGGATTTCATCGGGATCAGGATTTGCTCTTGTGAAATCCAATTGCTCCGCCCAATAGATGTGTATGACCTCACTCGAAAAACCTGGACTCGTGTAAATACTGCCAAGGTAATTCAACTTCTCAGCTTTATAACCAGTCTCTTCTTCAAGCTCTCTAATAGCACAGGACTCTGCAGATTCACCGGGATCCAGTTTTCCAGCGGGTATCTCTAAAAGTTCCTCCCGCACCGGATATCTGTATTGCCTCACCAAGACTATTTCCGCTTCATTCACAAAAGGAATTATTCCAACTGCTCCCGGGTGAAGCACCACTTCACGGCTCGATGTTCTCCCGTTTTTAAGTTTTACTTGATCCAATTTCACCTCAAGAATCTTCCCCTGAAAAACCGTTTCACTCTTCAAACAAAACTCTTTCAGCTCACTCATCCTCCAAAGCGAATTCCTCAAGTCTCACAGGAACTATCGTCGATATGCCATCTACCATTGTAACCCCATGAAGAATATCGGCACACTCCATCACTACCTTATTATGGGTAATAATTATAAATTGCGACCTTTCCGTTTCCTTCTCAATTAATCTTTTGAAGCGTTCAGCGTTGAACTCATCAAGTGCTGCATCCACTTCATCCAACACATAAAATGGACTGGGTCTCACCTCTAACAGGGCAAAGAGAAGAGCAATTCCAACAAGAGCTTTTTCACCTCCAGAGAGTAGCTGAAGTTTCTGGATCCTCTTGTTGGGCTTTCTCACCGATATCTCCACTCCGCTTTCCAAAAGATCCCTTCCCGCTTCGACTCGAATTTCTCCCGTTCCACCCGGAAACAGCGTAGATATGAAGCTGTTGAATTTTGTGTTTACCCGCTCGTAAATATCGAAAAATCTATTGCGCGCTTCTTCATCGGTTTTTTCTATCAGCTTCTCAATCTTGCGCTTCGCTTCTTGAAGATCCCTTTTTTGCAATTCAAGCTCGTTGAATCTACTGTCTACTTCCTTGTATTCACCGACAACTGTCATGTCAACAGGCCCCAAGTACCTCATCTTGTTTTCAAGATCCTCTATCTCCAACTTGAATTTTTCAAGCGTTTCAGAGTCCACTTCTTTCACTTCTTCAACTGAGGTTCCATCGATCTCGTCTAATATTCTCTCAATTTTGCCGCGAGTTTCCTGGATAGACAGTTCCAGATGGTGTGAATAATCTCTGAGTTTTTCACGTTCTTCTTTAAGCTGCTCCATCTTTGATTCGAAGCTTCCCAGTTGACTGAGTTTTTGCTCTTTGTCAGCTCGCTGAATCCTCATATTTTCAAATAGAGTCTCTGTTTCTCTCTTTAGCGCTTCCATTTCACGCTGATTCTCAAGTACGGCGTTTCGCAATCTCGAAAGTTCGTCTTCCATCTGTTCGATTTGAACAGTTACAGTATCCCTCTCTTGCTCTATAC
>QNAO01000160.1 GCA_003641785.1 Thermotogae bacterium | reverse complement strand
GTCAAGTGATATTCGCTTTTGAGTGTTGATAAATACAGAGAGCATGTGGCCATCCTTGACAGCAACTCTGTTGCACTGTGCAGTGATGTTAAACGAAGCAGGCTTGATATGATCTTCTACGAGTGTACCCAATATTTTCCGCGGCTCTGTCGATAACTTTTCTTCTTCGTTCTTAATGTGGGGTATGACATTATCCAAAATATCAATTGCAGAAACACCCGGGTATCCCGCTCCAGAAACCGCTTGCATAGACACGACACTAACTTGTGTTATTCCGAATTCATCGGCGATCGGCTTCAGAGCCATTGTCAAGCCAACTGTTGAACAGTTGGGATTCGTAATGATCTTTCCCCGTGTTTTCTGAAAGCGAGTGAGCTTCAGATGTTCGAGGTTCACTTCTGGAATCAATAGAGGAACATCTTTGTCCATCCTGTGGCTCGAGGCATTTGAGAAAACAACGTATCCAGCTTCAGCAAAAGCGCTTTCAATTGGACCAGCCACATCCGAAGGGAGTGCTGAGAAAACATATTCACAATCGAGCGTGGGTTCACACCTTTGAACAACCATATTTGCAACACTTTTTGGGATTGGGCTATCGAGATGCCAGTGACCTACGGATTCATAGCGAGAACCAGCAGAGGCATCTGATGCGGCAACGGCTGTTAGCTCGAAAATCGGATGGTTTGCGAGCAGTTGAACGAATCGTTGACCAACGAGTCCTGTAGCGCCCAATATAGCAACCTTTTTTCTCACTGTTATCACCTCTTTTAGCGGCTACTTCCAAATACTTTTTCAAGAAGCGCTCGTGCCGAACGCCCCTTCCCCATCGTAAAGACGTGTATTCCCGGAGCACCCTCTGAAAGCAATTTTTCGGCGAGATTAGCCATATATGTGGTTCCTATTTCGAACTCTTCTTTTGAAGTCCGAGCCTGATGCATTTTAGATAGCAATGTTTCAGGTATTGTCACGAAGAATTTCTTTGGTATTCTGTAGATGGATCTCAGGTTCACGATAGGTTTTATTCCCGGGATGATTGGTACAAGCACACCAGATTCGCGGGCGATTTCTGAAAAACGCTTGTACACATCAAAGTCGAATACCATTTGTGTTATAACATAATCCGCTCCGGCGTCGATCTTCTTCTTCAGGTATCTTATATCTTCTTGAAGGTTTGGAGATTCGAAGTGCTTCTCGGGATAACCGGCTACACCAATACAGAAATCCGTTGGCCTTGGATTTTCACACGGATAGAGATATTTGCCTTTGTTCATGTTGGATATCTGTTCAACAAGTTCACTGGCATGGGAATGCATATCTTTTCCCACATGTGAAACTGTTCTATTCTCGCGTTCACCACGGATTACAAAGAGGTTTTGAACGCCGATGAAGTGAAGATCAATCAGTGTATCTTCTATTTGATACTTGTTCATGTCTGTGCACAGAATGTGGGGAACAACGTCAATGTTGTAACGATTCATCAGGGCGGCAGTTACTCCCACTGAGCCGGGTCTTTTCAGCTTGGGGACCTTTTTGATGTGATCATTTAGCTCCACGTAGGTGACTTCTGGCGCGTGTCTTGTAACGTTAACAAAAGACGGAGAAAAGTCCATAAGGTTCTCCACAACAGAGAAGATCTGATTCATATCTTCTCCTCTGTTGGGAGGAAGGATCTCTATTGAAAGTATTTGCTCTTTTTTGATTTTTTCAATGACTTTCATAGCTTTTATCCTCACCTTCTATGAAACCGGGAGAAACTCTGATTTTGTGCTGACCAGCGAATCCAATTTTATCTTCAAAGATCACCACCACACCTGTTACATGTTCGTTCACAGCGCTCCTCACCAGTCGCTGAATGTCCGATGATTCTTTAACAGCGTTGCAGTATGCGGTCGCGAAGGCATCAGCTACACATGCACTTTTTGCCACGATCGTTACAGCATCGGCTTTTCCCATGCTGAACGAGTGACCAATCGTTCCAGATGAAGTACACACTCCCCATGTGCCTGGCTGAATTTCGAGCGCTATTTTATCCGATAATGGTGATGAGCCGGCGTAGATCCCAATATTCACGGGGTTGCAAACTTTTATGAAAAGGTCTCCACCATTTTCAACGATTACCTCATCGCAGTTGAAGCTCTCAACAAGCATGTTCCCCATTTGATCAGCCACCGCGCCCGCAACCGCTGCCATTGGTCCAACATTTGCAAGTTTTGAAGCATCAACCATCGCACGCACTATATTTGGTCCTTCTGAGATCTCAATTGGCTCGAGTGATTTCAGAAATTCAGGCTGTCTCTCAATGTGATATGCCAACTGGCGATAAAGACTCTTAACGAGTTCAAGACAGCAATTTTCCATAGATGTTTTATAACTGTCAACACCGATCCACAAATCGGTTTGCTGAAACACAACTTTAAATCCTACAAAGCGCCCTTTGTGATAGTTCCGATAAAATCTTTCCATACTCATTTAGGAGGTAGTTTCACTCCTACCGGACAGGTATCAGAGCACTCACCACACGATGTGCACAGTTCATCGTGAAACCGAAGCTTACCGTTCTCCATCCTCAGAGCGTCGAATAAACACACACTGGCGCACAATCCACACTCGATACACGTTACAGGGGTTTTCTCTGATTCAACTTTTAGGTCTCTTTTAGAAAGTTCTTTCAGTGAGCGTTTTTCATTGAAGAGCATCACAGGTTGAGTTAGCAAGAACGATCCTTCCTGAATCCATCGTTTCAGGGTATTTGCTATTTCCCGCGCCATTGACAAACTCGATATCGATGAGGTTCTTATTCGATGCCCAGCCATTTCTATCACTCCAGAGCGTAGTTGCGAGTAATTCACATGTCCAATCACCGGCTTGCCCTCTTTGCCATAATCCCTCACTTCGGTGGTGATCTCCTTATTTGAACGTGAAGCGAAGTAAGCGATTTCTTCGTTCAGTACAGGTATAGGAACGCCTATTCCAATAAAGACAGTTACACCGTAGTTTTTGAAATACGCCGCTTTTATGTACTTCGAATTCATGTGTTTCGCGTTGCCAATCACAGCCAGCGTTCTTGCGCCACTCACTGGTATGCCGTGCTCATTTGTTTCAACGTCGTTGCGAAACTGCGTTCCCTGCCACACCACGTATCCTTCAGCTCCACAAAGAAAAATTCTTGTTCCTAAGCCAATTGTCTGCATGTTGGGATCTTTCAAAAGGGGACTGAGTTCTCCCGAAGTTGAGTAAGTTGCGTTTCGATAATTTGGTAACAGCTTGCCCATATACGTATAGAGGGTTTTATCAGAACTGTTGGTTGCCACCGCATAGTTTTGATAAGCGTTGCGTGGATTGAACAGGAAAAAGTCGTTGATAAGATCTTTGTTTATGTAACCTTCAAATTCTACTCCTGGATAACAATCGGTTCCTTTGCCTTTGGTCTTCAAGAAGATATCGTCTCCCCTGATAAGAGCTTCGATAACATGCGCGCCCCCAATGGTTTTGTTATGTCTTGATTCCTGTGTTGCTCCAATATAACCGTCCACAGCCGCAATGCCGCCGTAGACTTCAACATTGGAAAGCGTTATTTGTTCCATACGCATTGGAGGGTTAGTGTGTCCGAAGTTCACAAAAGCTCCACTTGAGCACATAGGAGCGAAAGTGGCAGTTGTGACAACGTCTACCTTTTCAACCAACTG
>QNAO01000159.1 GCA_003641785.1 Thermotogae bacterium | reverse complement strand
GACCCTGATTGGATCTGAAGGCACTCTGGGCATTTTCACCAAGCTTTACCTTAATTTGATACCTCATCCAGGGAAGATAGTGGACTTGCTTGTACCGTTTCGCCAACTAAATGAAGCGCTCGAAGCTGTGTTCAAGGTCATTACAGCTACAGAACGGCTTCCAAGTGCTCTTGAATTCATAGGAGGACAACTCGCAAATATAAGCTGCAGGTATAACAATACCAGTTTTCCTGATCAACAAGAAGCATCAGCATATCTCGTAATCCAGTACGAAGGCGAAGAGGATAAATTGATGGATGTGTGTAAATTGGCTGGTAGTGCATGTATGAAAGCTGGAGCCATTGATATATATGTTGCCGATAATAGGATAAACCACGAGAGAATTTGGAAGGTCCGACGAAACACTCTGGAAGCGCTGAGAGCAATTGATCCTCACGTGATAACTGGAGATGTTGTCGTACCACTTTCTCAGTTGATCAATATGATTATGTACATCAAAGAATTGAGTGAAGAGTCGGGTACTGGAATAGCCATTGTAGCTCACGCATCAGACGGGAACATTCACCCAGCACCTTTCTCCTGGGGAAAAAATATGTCAATTCAAGTGAAAAGAAAGCATTATGAGTCCATTCTGGATAGAATAGCTTTGAAAGCTGCAGATTTGGGAGGAGCGGTAAGTGGGGAGCATGGAATAGGTCTCACAAAAAAGAAATTGCTTGCTAAAACAAAGACAGCTCAAATAAAGGTGATGAAACAGATGAAAATGGCTCTTGATCCCCTTCACATAATGAATCCAGGAAAAATATTCGATCTCGATTGAAAGTGCTTTTAACTATATTCTCCAAGAAGTTTCCACTCAAATTCATGTCTGTGAAGACCGGACCTTTCCACTCAAGCGGCAAGTCTGCTTGATGAAGCAAGAATCCCTCATTTCTAAAGTGAAGGCAGTTCACTTTGGCATTTTGTTCGATTCACATTACTTAAATGCTAACGAAATGATTATGCAATACTCTCATATTAGAATTACACAGAAATCTTGTGAACGAATTCATGGACGAATGTGAGGAGAGTTTCATGAAGACAACGGTGTCGAAAAGTTATCCCAATAACGGGTTGTGTCTGCGGTTCATTCAAGCAAGGAAAGTGAATCAGCAATTTGTGTTTTCTTTTTAAAGAGGCTCAATAATGAGCCTCTTTTTTTTGAGAATTTCTGAAAAAGGGGGTATGTACTGTGAAACACATTGTCGATATCAAAGATTTATCCGGTACAGAGATTCTGAGCATTGTCAAAAGAGCACTTTACTTGAAGAAAAGCAGAGTTGTACCAAGAACACTCGACAGAAAGTATGTTGTAACCGCCTTCTTTGAACCTTCCACAAGGACAAAACTTTCATTTCAAAGAGCCGCGTTGAGCCTTGGTGCTAAGGTTATTGATCTTGCCCCTGATACTTCCTCAATGCTCAAAGGAGAAACAGAGCTTGATACGCTTTTGACAATTGAGGCAATGGATGTAGATGCTATCGTGATTAGAACAAGAAGGAATGGTGATCCTGCAAAATTTTCAAAGCACTTGCAGATTCCCGTGATCAACGCTGGAGATGGGACAAATGAACATCCTACGCAGGCTCTCTTAGACATAACAACGATGTACGAACACTACGGCAAATTTAACTTGAGAGTGGCAATAGTTGGCGACATAAACCATTCGAGAGTCGCACGTTCTCTTACAGAAGCGTTGGCAAAACTGGGCGGATCTGTGATATTTTGCGGACCCGAGGAATTCATTCCAAAGAGCTTTCCCGATGTTTCTCTAATAACCACAGATCTTCAGGAGGCGATCTCGAACGTTGACGTGATTTATGCCTTGAGAATTCAAAAGGAAAGAATTGAAGAGGTCTATGACAATATTGAAGAATTTTTCAAAAACTACCAGATAAATGAATCGAACCTTGAAATGGCACCAAAACATGCCATTTTGATGCATCCTGGTCCTTTCAACAGAAATGTGGAAGTCTCAGACGGCGTTGTGTACAGCAGCAGGTCAAGAATCCTCGATCAGGTGAGAAACGGCGTTTACTCAAGAATGGCTGTTCTTGAAAAAGCCACAGGAGCGTACGAGTATGAGAGTATACAATCCATTGAAAAATTCGTGGTCATATGAAGATATCAAGTTGCCACTTCGTACACATTCTGAAAACTTAGTGGTTGTACCATCATTTTTCGATATGCACACCCATGTTCGCTTGAACGGTGGTGAAGACTATGATTCTCTTGAAAAAGCGGCAATAGCAGGAGGATTCTCACAGGTATTGATCCAGCCAAACACAGATCCGCTGCTTGATACCAGCGAGACTCACGCATTGCACGAAAAGCTATCTGCGAGAAAGAAAGTAACGTTTTACAGAACAACGTCACTGTTCGGAAAAGCAAAACCAGATGGTAAGAAGATACTTTGCTACTCCACTGATGGAATTCCGTACTCTTATAGAGATCTGGTAAATGCCTTCAGATCTCAAAGAAAAGCTCTTGTGATGGATCACAGTCAGATGCACGAATTTGAGGGAATCTTTTACGAAGGAACAAGAACAGAGCTACCACGAAAACCAATAACCAATGAAGCGGTGGCGATTTACAGAACAGTTATGACAGGAGTTGAATACGGCTTTTGTAAATTTCACATCCAGCACGTGAGTACGAAACCAGCTTTGGAATTGATAAGCTTTCTGAAGAAAACGTTTCAGTTGACATGCGAAGTAACACCTCATCATTTGCTTCTCAGCAACGAATCAATCGATACAGTGAACAAGAAGGTAAATCCACCGCTCGCAGATGTGAAAACTATCGAATCACTTCGCGATGCAGTCAAAAATGGCGTGATAGATGTTCTGGCAACGGATCACGCTCCTCATTTCACCAAGGATCAGGACATGAAATTCGCTGCATTCGGAACCTCAAATATCGAAATAGCTTTTTCTGCCTTCTTTACCGCGCTTCAAGATCTACCACTTGTTGTTGAAAAGCTAAGTATAACTCCAAGAAAAATATTGAACATTCCCTACACATTTGACAGCGAAAACTTTGTCGTCCTTGATCTAAATCATGAATTCGAGGTCAGAAGCAAAGATTTTTTCAGTAAAGGAAAGAACTGCGCAATGGAAGGAATGAAATTAAAAGGAAGGGTCCTGGGCACTAAATTACACGGAAAGCTGGTGTATTGGGATGGAGAATTTCTCTGTTGAAAAGCAGTGCGTTGTGAAAGTGAGTTCGGATACATACATCGTTGTTTTTAAAGAGAATATATCACACGAATTTGGACAGTTCGTCATGATTCAAACAACATCTCTAACCAGGAAACCATTTATGCTGGGAACTTGGGAAAACAAGACAGCAATCTCTGTTCAAGTGAAAGGACACGGAACAAGAAACATAGTGACATGTGAAAACAAGTTGCAATTACATGGACCCTTAGGAAAGGCTATTTCGATTCCATCGGGGAAGGGAATCGCTGTTGTTTCGATCTCCTGTCTGGCGACAGCAATCGAGCTCCACAACGCAACAAACTGTGACGTCTTAATCGGCAGCAAAAGACCAATTTGCTTTAATTTGCCGTTTCGGCAATGTGTTAAAGACAGTGAATTTTCGAAGGCTCTGAAGAGCACGGATTTTTCTTTGTACGACTGGTATTT
>QNAO01000158.1 GCA_003641785.1 Thermotogae bacterium | reverse complement strand
TCGATTGATTTCCTCTGGCATTGTTTTCGGTAGCTGCCTTAAACCTGCTTCTACATGTGCAACGGGTATTTTCAATTTCGCACCTACCAAAGCACCCCCTAACGTTGCATTTGTATCCCCGTAGACTACAATTATGTCGGGATTCTCCTTAAGCGCTACTTCTTCCAATCTGATCATTGTTGTTCCAGTTTGATAAGCGTGTGTGCCTGATCCCACGTGGAGATTGTAGTCCGGCCTCTTTAAATTGAGCTGACTGAAAAACACATCCGACATGAAAGCATCGTAGTGCTGTCCTGTGTGGACCAATATTTCAACGACCTTTCGCTTTCTGAGTTCTTCTCCAACGATTGCTTCCTTTATAAATTGGGGACGTGCACCCACAACCGATAAAACCTTCACAATCCTTCCTCCTTCAGCCTTCATTTTGTCGTCTTTTGACAATTTTCAAAAGAGCCTCTTCAAATTTCAAGGCGAGTTGAAAGATATCGCGTTCCTTGTATATATAGGTTTTGTTTTTTGATCCAAATTTTGTAGTATCTGAACTGACCAATTTCTTTACAGCTTGGCAAAATTCTTTTTCGTTTCCCGGAGTGTAGAAAATCGCATCTTTTGTTTCCTTAACAGGAATGTCTGGTAAATCTGCACTGATCATCGGTTTCCCGGAGGCCATTGCATCCAAAAGCTTATATGAGCTATGGGCTTCAACCTCAGCGCAGGAAAATAACAATGCGTTCATGTGTTTTATGAAGGCTGGAACCTGTTCCTTTGGTATAGGATCCAAAAAACGAACATTTCTCAGATGAAGTTCTTCGGAGAGTTTCATTAACTTATTCTTTTCAGAACCTCTTCCAACGAACAGAAAATAAACTTCGTTCTTTGGCAAATCTTTGTTGAACTGATATATGCCCTTCAGAACGGTTTCTAAGTCGTTCGTAGGTCCATGAGATCCAGCGTAACCTATGAGAAATTTTCCTTTGAAAGGTTTTAAGAGCTCATCTATCTCAGGAGAACTCAAATGCTCGTGAAATTTTGTCATGTCAACACCGTTTGGGATGCATAGAACCTTATCTTGATATCTACTGCCAGCAATATTTGCAACATGTGCATCGAAACCTGAGGCGAGTGATATTATCTTAGCTGATTCGATGTACACAATCTTTTCTATTCTTGAAAAAATGATAGCCGCGGGATTCATTCTCGACATCTTTCCTGCCGCTATTAGATTCCACGGCCATATGTCTCTAACTTCGACTATGAGAGGACAACCGAATCTCTTTGATGTGACTCGACCAAGTTGCCAAGCGTAAGGATGGGGGCTGGAAGCGATGACAACATCGGGCTTTTCTTCCAAGGTGTTGAGCATCTTTCTTCCATTCAAATAATAGTCTCTGCACGAGAGGAATCGGTCTACACCATTTCGCTTGTAACGTCGTGTCTTGATCACGGTGAATGCTGGTTCATGCGCTTCCCCAGAGTGCGAAGTTACATATCTCGGCATTTCATCCTCGGTAAGGTGGCTATACGAACCAATGAATATTCTCACGCTGTGACCTTTAGAAACCCAGATCCTGGCAAAATCATAGTGTCTTGTCTCTGCTCCCCCCAGCTTAGGGACAGATGCATAATGGTTCAGTATCCAAATTTTCACCTGAGCACGCTCCTATTATTTTTTTAAGCTTTAACGCCCTCATAAGATCAATTCAAAAGGTTCAACGTCATTGTATGAAAGGTCTCCACACTTCTTCACATTATAGCATTCTGACAGTTTTTACAAAGGAGATATAATTAAAGAAAGAAGAGCTGAAGATAACTTTTGATATAGGGCGAAACGAGGTGAGAAAAAATGGAGCGTGTGGTAAGTGGTATCAAGATTGAATGCATACAAGGAGACATAACAAAACAAGCAGGCTTTGATGCTATTGTTAATGCAGCTAACGCTCAGTTGCGTACTGGTGGAGGAGTTGCAGGGGCGATTCATCGCGCTGCTGGCCCCGGTTTGGAACAAGAGTGCCGTCCCTTAGCTCCAATTAAACCCGGTCAGGCAGTGATAACCGGTGCCCATAAATTACCCAATCGTTATGTTATTCACTGTTTGGGTCCGGTGTATGGCGTGGACAAGCCATCAGACAAACTGCTTGCTGAGTGCTATAGAAATGCACTAAAACTCGCTGAAGAACACGGCATATGCTCAATAGCTTTTCCTGCTATCTCTACCGGTGTGTTTGGATACCCAATGAAGGAAGCAGCCGAGATAGCGATCAATACAGTGTGGGAAATGGCTTCATCTCTTAAATCTGTTAAGGTAATCCGCTTTGTTTTGTGGAGTGAAGAAGCCACCCGTATCCACGAAGAAGTTCTCGGCACAAAACATTGAACAGCTACAGCACTCAGAGTTTTTTGAAAAACTACTCATCAGCTGCTAATTCTTCATGTATAAGGGTGTTTAATATCATCAGTATCTTGACCAAAGTCAATCTTTGATGTAATATAAACGGTGTTGCCCCCATCGTCTAGCGGCCTAGGACACTGGCCTTTCAAGCCAGAGGCAGGGGTTCGAACCCCCTTGGGGGCGCCATATTAATTAGCAGTCCGCCAATGAGGCGGACTTTATTTTTGTATGGATCCATTGTGAGCATGCGACAATGAAATACGAGTATAATGAGCATGGTATGGGAAAACTATTTGTAGGGATTTACTTCATAATCTCCTTTGTGTTCATTGTCCTGTCAAGAAATCGGCGGGTACTCATAGCTTTTACAGCAGGAATGCTCCTTATCGTGTTTAAAATCTCAGAAAGCATGCGGATAGAAACTATTTCAGAATTTGTAGACTTCAACGCCATCTTTCTACTTATGGGCATGATGGTTATTGTTGCTATAGTTAGATCAACTGGTTTTTTTCAGTATGTAGCAGTGAAGGCACTCAGATGGTCGAAGGGTAACGTAATGCTGTTGTCTTCTTTGTTTGCCGTGTTGATAGCACTTTTTTCTATGTTTTTGGATAATGTTACCACAATGATCATGTTTATGCCTGTAATCTTTTTGGTAGCAGATACAGCAAAGTTTAATCCTTTTGCGTTCACAGCCGTCATGATATTTGCGTCAAACATAGGTGGAAGCATGACACTTGTGGGAGATCCACCTAATATCATCATCGGAACTGCTTCAAAGATGCCTTTTGTAACCTTTACAAGTCTAACGGTGTGCCCCTTGGCAGTCTCATTTGTGATTCTCATTTTCCTCTCCAGATTCAGTTTTTTAAGAAATCTTTCTGCTATCACAAAAGGGAAAAATGAAACGGTGCAAATGACAACTGAAGGGTTAATTTCCAATCCTAAACTAATGTGGGTGTCCCTGGGAGTGCTATCTGCTGTAATAATGGGATTTGTGGTACACAACATAGTCGATATAGAAATGTCCCTGTTTGCTGTTCTTGGGGCATGCTTTTTACTGTTCTATACTAACAAAGATTTCAGCAAAGTAGCACTTGAGATCGACTGGGATGTCATATTATTTTTCATGGGACTCTTTGCTCTTTCTTATTCTCTGGAAAGCTCAGGTATAGCGCATGATTTATCTAACATTGTGTTAAAACTATCTGGACACCCCGCACTGCTTTCTACATTTGTTTTATGGGTTAGTGGAGGAATAGCGATGATTACCGGAGCCATACCAGTTGTGACTATATT
>QNAO01000157.1 GCA_003641785.1 Thermotogae bacterium | reverse complement strand
GTTTCTGCGTCAAGATCGCTGTCTTTCAGCTCTCCGTCGAAGAAACTATTGAACTCTTGCTCATTCATTGTTTTGCCCCCTCAATCATCTGTCGAAGCTTTTTCCTCGCATAGTGCAAACCGCTTTTCACACTGCCGATGGGTTTTCCCAGCACCTGACTTATTTCCTCATAACTCAGCCCATCTATATCTCTGAGCTTCACCAACAACCTATCTTCAGAAGGCAGCTTTTCCACCGCCTTCATCAATCTATCGTAAGCTATGGAATTCATCGCCTCGGAAAAAACATCTGTATCTGCGCTTGGGTGAATAAAACTTCTTTCTTCATCCTCCGGGAAATCTGTAAGAATCTCGCCCCTTCTTCTGTATTTTGAAAGAAAATCTTTGCACACATTCACAGCTATTCTGTATATCCACGTGGTGAGTTTTGATTTTCCTTTGAACTTCTTGATGTTTCTCAGCACCTTTATCATTACCTCTTGAACAACATCATCCACATCATCTGCACCCAGATAAGCTTTCGCAATACTTCCAATCTTTCCTGCGTATTCTCTGTAAAGCTTTCTGTAAGCCCAGTCCTCTCTTCGTCTGAGAGCTGCCAGCAGTTCGTCGCTGTTCATCTCGTTCCTCCTATTTTGACAGAAAGAAGCCTAAACAAGTTCATGACCGCAGTCACCATTTTCGCACCACAGTTTGTTGAGAGCACCAACCACGGTTTCTCCAATCGGGTTGTCGACACCCGACAGAAAATCGGCGACGTGTAAATGAAGACACTTCACGGTCATTAGATCTCTAATACCTCCTGTTCCAAGCTTAGAAAGATATTCATCGTAAGATCCTGTGAAAAGAAGAGATCTTCTGTGAGAAACTTCTCTGTTCGCTCTGAGGTGTCTGCTTCTAAATGCACTGTCGCGTTTCAAAGTTTCTTCAAAGTATCGAATCCAACCCTGACTTTCCAATGTGGAGATGGCCTTCCTGAGAAATGGACAGGTTAACCAGTAAAGAGTTGGAAAAGGTCGTCCATTCCTCACAGGCAGGCTTTCAATTACCGCTGGAAAACCGTGTACACAACGGCAGCTCACTTTGTTGAAATTGTCAATCTTTCTTTTCAGTTGAGACTCTACCATCACAATGTCTTTATCACGAGAGCCACCCAAGAATTCAGCTCCTCCTCTTCGAGAAGTGACAGACCTCTTTTTCTCAGTGCCTCAATTATAACTGGTTTTTCTTTTTTGGTGATGCCAGAAAAAATAACTGTGGAATTGTTCGTAACACACTCAAGCTGATCAATCAGCTTCATGAGAACTGGCGTGACTATGTTTGCGACCACGATGTCATAGACGCCAGAAACGTTTGAAAGTAGATCTGATTTCTTGAATTCAACCGAGACAGCGTTTTCCTCTGCAAAAAAATGCGCGACCTCTAAAGCCATATCGTCTATGTCAACACAGAGCACACTGCTGGCTCCAAGAAGTTTTGCAAGAATACCGAGTATACCACTTCCACAGCCAACATCCAAAACTGAACACGATTCTTTTAAGTGCTTTGCAAGAAATCTTGCTGCCAACTTTGTAGTGGGATGATCGCCAGTCCCAAAAGCCGCTGAGGGAGCCATTTTTATAACCACTTCTTCGTCTGAGATCATCCTGCCAGATGGATCTATCCACACACCTTCAACAAGCTCAAATGGCTTCTTGTTGAGACATTTGTACCACTGTTCCGAGCATGTGGTCTTCTTTGAAAGAATCTTTGAATCAGTATGGATTAAGAGATCGTTGATGAAAAGCTCATCGTCTGTGTAGAGCTTTACCAAAGCGCGTTTAGATTCAAACTCCACGGCGTAAGAAGAAAACCCTTGAAGTAGAAGGTACTCCTCAATTTCTTCAATGGGTTTTCCAGGTTCAACTGTCCACTCTGTTATGGAATAACTCCTCAGGAATTTTTCATCCTTTCGATCTCTCTAAGAAGGAAATTTGGCAGCGCGAAAGAAGCGAGGTGAACCTCACTGTTGTAATACTTAAGTGAAGGAATCATTTTGTCAACGCTTTCCTTTCTCAGATTCTTGATTGGATCAACACCCTTAGATGCGAACGTGTAGAGCCAGTAACCTGATGGGTAGGTGGGCATGAATCCCTGATAGACTTTGGTGACGGGGAAAACACTTGAGATACGTTTATACGCGATTTTAAGCCAGTTCAAATCGTACACGGGGTCTTCTGTCTGAGCTGAGAGCACGCCGTTCTCGGTCATAGCTTCGTAGCAGGATCTGTAGAATTCTTTTGTGAACAGATGTCCTCCCTCACCCGCCGTTGGATCAGTTGAATCGACTATTATGACGTCGAACTCATCCTTGAAGTTTTTCACAAACTCCGCTGCGTTCTCGGTTATTATCTCTGCTTTGGGATTGTCGAATTCCACGGATGTGCTTAGATATTTTCTGGCAGCTTCTACCACTGCGGGATCAATTTCACACAATATGGCTTTTTTAACACTTTCGTGCTTGAGAACTTCTCTTAAAGTACCACCGTCTCCTCCCCCGATCACAAGCACCTTTTCTGGATTAGGATGGCTGAACATGGGAACATGAGTGAGCATTTCATGATACATGAATTCGTCCGCTTCTGTGGTCATGGTGATACCATCTAAAGCGAAAACCCTCCCGAGAGTCGGATTGTCGAAAATATCTATACGTTGGTACTCTGTTTGTTCGGAATGAACCATGTTTGATATTTTAATGGCAAAACCAACGTCTCCACCTGTGTACTGTTCGTAGTACCACAGGTGCTTTCCAGGTATTATTTTTTCAGACACTCACAACTCCCCCTTTCACGGCTTTGTGAGGCGAATTCACCGGGATCCCTATCATCGTGTAGTCACCTCGCTTGTGCTCAACCACATGCGTCCTACGAGCCGAAAATGCCTTTTTCAAGTAATCGAAAGCTCTCCACGGATCAGCTTCTTCACCACAGGTGAAAAGATCTATAGCAGCGTAGCCATACTCAGGCCACGTGTGTATCGTCAGATGTGACTCAGATATTATCACAACCCCACTCACACCATAGGGAAGGAACCTATGAAACGAGCTGCCTACAACAGTTGCGCCCGCTTCTATGGCGGCGTTTTTCATGTTCTGCTCAACAGAGTGAACATCGTCGAGAAATTCAGGCTCACAATCGTAGAACTCTGCAATCAAATGTCTACCCAAACTTTTCTTCATTGTCATTCCCTCCCCATTAATCAATTTCTATCCATAAAACAACTGATTCTTTCTTCTTACTTGGATTTTTCAGCATGTGCTTTTTGTCGGCTCGATAATAAAAACAATCTCCCTGCGACAACCTGTGTCTAACCCCATCGAGCCAGAGATCCACACTTCCTTGAATAACGTAACCGAACTCATCTCCTTCGTGATAACTTTCTTCTTCTGTTTGGGCCCCCGGTGCGAGAGTAACAAGTACTGGGTCAATCTTTTTGGTTTCCACATCACTCATCAAAAGGTGTGAACTGACGCCCTTTGGTTCATCGTACATCGGAACACGCTCAGATTTGGTGAACACAACCTTCGGTTCCTCTTCCTCAGAGAAAAACGCTTTGAGATCGGATCCCAAGGCTCTAAGTATCTTTTCCAGGGTCTCAACAGATAGAGATGTTCTGTCGCCTTCCAGTTGCGAGATGAAACTTCTTGAAAGATCC
>QNAO01000156.1 GCA_003641785.1 Thermotogae bacterium | reverse complement strand
TTGCAGAAAGAAGATTTCAAAGGTCTTCTCAGAATAATGGCAGGTTACCCTGTTACCATAAGATTGATTGATCCGCCACTTCATGAATTCTTACCTCACGATGAAGAACAGATGGAAGCCACGACAAAGGACCTTGCAATAGACGTGTCTGAACTTAAGGAAGTAGTGGAATCGCTTTCCGAAATGAACCCGATGCTTGGTCACAGAGGGTGCAGATTGGCGATAACGTATCCAGAAATCGCCGTTATGCAAACAAAAGCGATAATTGGTGCCGCCATAGAACTCAAAAAGGAGGAAAACGTGGACGTAATTCCTGAGATCATGATCCCTCTTGTTGGACATGTGAACGAACTCAAATTTCTCAAAAAGATAATCAAAAATGTCGCAGACGAGATGATAAAAGATGCTGGCGTAGAACTGAAGTACGAAATAGGTACAATGATAGAAGTACCTCGAGCGGCATTAACAGCCGATGAAATAGCGCGCGAAGCAGAGTTTTTCAGCTTTGGTACAAACGATTTAACCCAGATGACGTTTGCTTTTAGCCGAGATGACGTTGGAAAATTCCTGCCAGAATATTTAGAAAAGCAGATCTTAGAACACGATCCCTTTAAATCTCTTGATTATGACGGTGTGGGAAGTTTGGTGAAAATGGGTACTGAAAAAGGAAAGAACGCCCGCCCTGGTTTAATAGTTGGTGTATGCGGTGAGCATGGTGGGGATCCCAGGTCAATTCACTTCTTCCACAACGCGGGACTGGATTATGTTAGCTGTTCACCTTATCGAGTTCCTGTCGCAAGGTTGGCTGCTGCACACGCCGCTTTAGAGAAACACTGATTAACGTTGAGTATAGAAAAAGGGGACCTCGAGATGAGGTCCCTTTTTGGATGAATGGATTGATTGCGTTGGAACATTACTACACCAGGAAACCAACTTCAAAACTGATTGTCAAAAAAGTGAATCTTGTTTTGAAGAATGGGAGATTGTATCGCTTCGAAACTCCTTCAGGAGTCTTTAGTTTTGGAAAAATTGATAAAGCGAGTAGAGTGCTCATAGAGAACGCAGTTGTTGAAGGCAAGAAGCTGCTGGATTTGGGATGTGGTTACGGGATAATTGGAATTGTACTGAAGGGAGAAAATCCGGATTTAGAAGTATATATGAGCGACATTAACGAAAGAGCCGTGCGATACTCCAAGATAAACGCTCGTCTTAATAATGTGTTTTTAGACATAAGAAAGGGAGCTTTCTTTGAACCCTGGAAAGCGAGTGTTTTCGATATGATTTCCTTAAACCCTCCCATGTCTGCTGGTAAAAGAGTAGTATTGAGGATGATTCAAGAAAGCATTAAGCATCTCAGCAACGGTGGATCGCTTCAAGTGGTTGCCTTTCATAACAAAGGTGGATCATACATTAAAAAGGCAATGAGAGAACGATTTGGAAACGTTAAAGACATTTGCAAGACGGGAGGAATCAGGGTTTACAGATCTGTTAGGAGAGATGAGCGTGCTTAAGGTTGAGAATTTGTTCTACACTTATGGTAAAAATGGGTTTTCGTTGCGAAATATCACTCTTGCTCTTGGTAAAGGGAGTTTGACTTTGCTCTTGGGTCCCAACGGTTCAGGGAAATCCACGTTGATGAAAGTTCTTTCAGGATTGCTGCCGTTTCAGAAGGGGAAAATACTGCTCGATGAAAAGGAATTGGAACCAGAAGAGCTTCGAAAGCTGTGTTCATATGTTTTTCAAAATCCCACTCTTCAGGTAGTGGGTTCTACTGTGGAAGAAGATATCGCCTTTGGTTTGGAAAACATGGGAGTTCCAAGATCTGAAATTGTGGACAGGTTGAACGCTGTTTTAGAGCAATTTGATTTGAAGAAACTGCGAGATCGGGATCCCTTGACATTATCGGGTGGCCAGAGACAGAGATTGGCAATGGCTTCTGTGGTGGCTCTTGGGTCCAGATACTTGTTTTTGGACGAGCCAATGGCGATGCTGGACCGCATGGGACGAGATGAAGTGCTGAATAGTATTGAGCTAATGATGAGTTATGGCGTTACTATTCTTGTTTCTTCTCATGATCTCAGCAACTTGCTGACTCTTGCAGAAAAAGTGCTTTTATTGGTTAATGGACACTTGGAAGCGGAACTGTCCACTCTTGAGTTTGTTAATCTCGATCAGTTGTATGTTGAAATACCGATCTCAGTTCAAATAGCTAAGAGAGCTGTTTATCCGGAATTTCTGCATTTCGTACCCACCTTGGAGGATTTGAAATGGCATTAGAAATCTCGCTTGAAGACGTCTCTCTTGTATACAATCGTGGCACTCATCTTGAACTGAAAGCCCTTGAGGGAGTTTCTGTTACATTTAGGAATGATGAGTCAGTGCTTCTACTTGGACACACTGGTTCTGGAAAATCAACGTTGCTTAAAGTGATTTCTCAACTTCTGCGGCCTTCCGAAGGTCGTGTGCTGATTAATGGGCGGGAATGTTCTGAACCGAAAATCTTCATGAAAAAGATTGGGATCTGTTTTCAATTTCCGGAGGATCAATTTCTTTGTGAAACAGTTTTTGATGAAATTGCCTTCGCATCAAGAAACTTCAATCTGGACCAGATAGAATCTCGGGTGATGAAAGCAATTGAGGCGGTTGGCCTTGATGAAACTTACCTTGATAAATCGCCCTTTTCTCTTTCACAAGGTGAAGCAAGAAAAGTTGCCTTAGCGTCTGTTATTGCGCACGAACCCGATTTACTTCTTTTGGATGAGCCCTTTATAGCTCTGGATTATCAAGGGAAGCACGTGATCAGAAGTTTTGTTCGAAGTTGGATACAACAGCGACACGGACTTATCCTGGTATCACACTCTCTGGATCACACGATTGACCTTGTAAACAGGGTAATTGTTCTCGAAAGCGGCAAAATCGTGTACGATGGCTCTGTGGAAAATTTCATTTTTGAAAACGCCGCCCAACGTTCTAAGCTTCAGAGCGAGGTTGTTGAAATTTGGTACCAATTGCTTAAGTTGGGCGAAAAGCCATCGAGTTTGGAGGACTTAATTCAAAAGGCGGCGGACAGAATTATCGTTTAGAATTCTCTGACATCTTCCGAAGGTCCTTTATTAGTCGATACTCATTCAAAGCCTTTTCACTATTGCCAAGCTGCTCATAGAGCATTGCAAGAGTCGTTCTCAGTTCGATATTCAGAGGATCTCGAACAAGGATTTTTTCGCACAGTTTTCGTGCCTGCTTTTTAAAGCCCAAAGCAAGAGACAACTTCAATCTGATTTTGGGAAATGACAAAACAACGGCTATCGGGATAGTTATTGCAATGAGATAGATAAAAGGGCGAAAAGAAAATGTTTTCTTCACAAGATGATTCAGGTACCTCTGAATACTTTTGTCTTCTGAAGCTATTGGGGTTTCAAATCGCACCTTAGCTGCTCTCAGAGTCTCAATGAGAGCAATAATTCTTGTGCGGAGCTCATCCTTCTTCAAGGTTATATTGTCGTATTTCGAAACAATGGCTTGAAGATCCTCGAGTTTTGCAGAGGATATGTCAAAACTATCTATCTCAGAGAGCACCTCTAAGTAATCACTTATGTCTTCTTCTAATTCGATCCTCTGGGATAGTATGTCACTTTCCGTTTGAAGTATTCGGTACAAAGAGGGATATTTATCTTCAGAGAGACGATAAAGATTTGCTTCTT
>QNAO01000155.1 GCA_003641785.1 Thermotogae bacterium | reverse complement strand
CCAACTGCTCTCAAAGCCATTCCAGCTTTTGTTTTAAAAAGAAACACATAGATCGCAACTGTCAAAGCCATACTAAGGTACACAAGAAGATCGTGAGAAAAGACACATTTGCCAAGAAAAGGCAAATCTGAGAGGAATGGTATCTTTATCTCTTTGAACCTCACCGCAACTTCACCTATGTATCGACGTCCCACAAGTCCCGAAACACCTGTTCCCAGCATGGTCAGAGCAAGTCCACTTACAACTTGATTAGCTCTCAGCGTGATCACAACAAAAGCGTGCAAGCTGGAAAGCACAGCACCAACCAGTAGGGCTAACGCCAGGGCGATGAAGGGGTTTTGAAACATGTAAGCTCCCACAAATCCCGTGATAGCGCCTATCAGCATGAGCCCTTCAAGGCCGAGATTCATAACACCGCTTCTCTCTGTTATTATCTCTCCCAAGGTCGCGTACAAAAGTGGAGTCCCAGATCTTACCGCGGCTGCTACGGTGCTTGCCAGTATTTCCAAGAAATGATTCCTCCTCTGATGCTAATCTTTAACAAAATGGATTCTATACCGAGCAACTGTTTCAAAAGCCAAGAGTGTGAACAACACTATTCCTTGAAGTATGTATATCATAGACACAGGTAGTCTCAAAACAATTTGTAGTTGCTCTCCTCCCACCAGCAGTCCTCCAAAAAGAAATGAAACTAAAACCACTGCCCAGGGATTCAGTCGGGCTAACCACGCGACGATTATCGCGGTGTACCCATAACCAGGTGAAAAACCATGAAGAAGCCTGTGCTGAATCCCAAGCATTTGAATAGATCCGGCGAGACCTGAAAGAGCGCCACTGATTGCGAAAGCCAGTACAATGTTCGTTCTGATATCTATTCCCGCGTACTCAGCCGCTGTCGGGTTGTCACCAATGATTTTCACCTGAAATCCCCATCTTGTTCGATAGCACAGAAGATAAATGACAACGACAATCACAAGAGCTATTACGAGCCCGTAATGAATATCCAGACCACCTATTTTTGGCAACCACGTTGTTTTCGGAAACAGAGCTGTTACCGGAAAATTGTACCCTTTTGGATCTCTCCACGGTCCATAAATCAAATAATTTACCCAGTGATATGCAACGTAATTGAGCATCAAGGTCGCAACTATTTCGTTCAAATTCAAATAGGCTTTTAGAAGGGCTGGAATAAGTGCCCACAAAGCTCCGCCCGTGCTTCCGATTATCAACAACGCCGGCACTGCGAGCCATGGATTCACTGAATCATTCAGCCAGTAGAGAGCTCCCCATGTTGTCAGCATTGCCCCAAGGTACAACTGGCCTTCAGCTCCTATATTCCACACGCGCATCCTAAAAACCACGGAAAGTCCCAAAGCGATGAGCAGTAGTGGAACCATTTTTGCCAGGGTATCGAAAAAACCCATCTGTGGAGAAAAGGGCCATGTGAACATCTCTTTGTAAGCGGTCAAGACATCTGAGAAGCTCTTTAAATTGATCCAGAGGAACATTCCCATGATAAGCAAAGCGATCACAACAGCCAGTATGGGCACGGCTATTCTGCGTCTCAGCGGTACATAGGCCAACTTCTCAACTCTTGGTTTCACTCACAGCACCTGCCACCATTAAACCTATTTTCTCAAGATTAGAAGCATCTGGTTCTGTGTAGCCCACTATTCTTCCTTCATACATAACAGCAACCCTATCGGACAAAGTGAAAATCTCGTCAAGATCACCGGCTATCAGAAGCACGGCGCATCCTTGATCACGAGCCTGAATCAGGGTTTTGTACACAAATTCCATCGAGCCAACATCGAGACCTCTTGTCGGATGCTCTGCAACAATCAATCTGGGGTTCGATTCAAGTTCTCTGGCAATTACAACTTTCTGAAGATTACCTCCTGAGAGCAACTTGACGGGAGTCTCGTGATCTTTGGCCTGAATGGCGTACTTTTTCATCAATTTTTCAGCATGAGAAGCCACAACTCTCGGAGAAAACCAAAGAGAAGATGCAGATTTCATATACAGATTTTCGCCCACGGATAGATTTGGACAGGTTGCCACTTCTTTTCTATCTTCGGGTATATAGCAAATCCCCAATTGAATTCTTTTTGAAACACTTGCCTTAGTTATATCTGTCCCTGAGAACAGGATTCTGCCTGCAGTGGGAACGCGAAGCCCGGTAATGCACTCTGACAGCTCTTTCTGCCCATTACCCGCAACACCTGCTATACCCAAAATTTCACCAGACCTCACATTCAGGGACACATTGAACAGGCACGGTAGGTCTCTGTCATTATTGCTTGAAAGATTCTCAACTTCAAGCACAACGCTTCCGGGATTGGTAAGCGTCTTTTTTGTTCTCAAAGCGATATCCCTACCGACCATCATATTGGCAAGTTTCCTGGCATCAAATTCTCCGCGCTGGAGAGTTCCGACGTTTCGGCCATTTTTGAGCACTGTAACCCTGTCGGAAATATCCATCACTTCTTTTAGCTTATGGCTTATGAAAATCACACTTGAACCTTGATGAACCATTTTTCTGATCGCGCGGAAGAGGGAATCACTTTCTTGAGGTGTCAGCACAGCGGTTGGCTCATCGAGAATTATGACTCGAGCGCCAGAATAGAGAAGTTTCAGTATCTCGATACGTTGTCTTTCTCCTACCGAGAGTTGCCACACAGGTGTCCACAAGTTAACTGTAAGACCATATCTCTGAGAGATTTCGTCAATTCTCTTTGCAACTTTGGAAATATCCTTTACACTCAAGCCCAGAGCTATATTTTCAACAGCATTGAAAGAAGGGACAAGAGTGAAATGCTGTTGCACCATACCTATACCAAGTTTCAGCGCATTTGACGGTGAGTGAATCTTTACCTTTTTACCATCGATAATTATGGAACCTTTGTCCATTTTGTACAAACCAAAGAGTATATTCATCAAAGTGGTTTTCCCCGCGCCGTTCTCTCCAAGAAGAGCATGCACTTCGCCTCTCTTGAGGTTGAAATCCACCTGTTGCAGGGCTTTCACATTTCCCGGAAAAGTTTTGCACACTTTTCTGAGTTCTAACATGTGTTACCTCCATTTGTGAACTGTCTCAGCTTCATCAAAAGAAGAAGGCGGAAGCTCCGCCTTCTTCGTCGCAAATGGTTTGTTTCATTCGGGTATTGAACCTTCGACATTGTCCACGAACCAGTTCATAGAAAGGAGCTCTTCATCGGAAAGCTTTTCTCCTATATCCACTCTGAGGTTACCCCGCTGATCGTAGATGGGTCCTTCAAATGGATCAAATATTCCTTTCTTTATGGCATGCTCAAAGACGGAAACAACTGTTCTTACGTTACTCGGAACTGAGGAGCCAAAAGGCGCTAATTTGATTATACCGTCTTCCATGCCTCCCCAGTAGTTTTCGGCTTTCCATGTGCCGTTCATTATTTCCTTTAACACTCTTTCGTAATAAATGCCCCAGTCCCAGATCGCTGATGTCAAATAATATTTCGGCGCGAATTTTCTCATGTCTGTGTTGTAACCTATGGAGTACAACTGCTTTTCTTCAGCTGTCTGAACAGGCGCCGCCGAATCAGTCTGTTGAGCAATTACATCGGCTCCAAGATCGATCAAACTGAGCGCGGCTTCCTTTTCAGTAGCTGGATCGTACCATGAGTTCGTCCATACTACCCTCACCTTTGCCTCTGGATTCATCATCCTTACCCCAAGAGCAAAGGCGTTAGTTAT
>QNAO01000154.1 GCA_003641785.1 Thermotogae bacterium | reverse complement strand
CAGAAGAATACACAGCTTTCAAAAGAATTAATGTAGAATCATTGTGAGACTTCTTTGAGGCAAAGAGGTGAAAATGGTGTTCGGCATTCATCAGGCGCAGAAGCTTTTGAGAAGCGGAGAGGTAACACCTATTCAACTTGTACAGCGGTGTCTTGAAAAGATTCAAAGCGAGGATTCCAGACTGAGAGCTTTTATAACAGTTATGCGTGAAGAAGCTTTGGATTTAGCTGAAAAGCAGACTAAGATACTGAAAACATGTAAGGATCGTGAGGATCTTCCCGCGCTTTTTGGTATACCAATCGCTGTGAAAGATTTGATAGAGGTGGCCGGAGTTCGCACAACCGCTGGCAGTCTTTTTTGGAGAGATTTTGTGTCCCTTGAGGATGCCTTTGTGGTGAGAAAACTGAAAGAAGCGGGCGCCGTTATTATAGGAAAGACAAATCTTCATGAAATAGCATTGGGAGTGACGAATAGCAACCCACATTATGGAATCTGCCGAAACCCGTGCGATCCCACACGGATTTCAGGCGGATCTTCTGGTGGTTCAGCAGTTGCGGTTGCAGCGGAGATGACTCTTGGAGCCCTTGGTACAGACACGGGTGGATCAATTCGAATACCTTCTGCTCTGTGTGGAGTGGTAGGCTTGAAACCAACGTACGGTAGAATTAGCTTGAGGGGCGTTTTCCCCTTAGCCTGGCATCTGGATCATGTTGGACCCATTACAAACTGTGTCCAGGATGCGGCGATTTTGCTGAGTGTGATGGACAGCTACGATTGCGATGATCCGTTCTCCTCATTGAAGAGATCATGTCTGAAACCGGTTTTGACGGGCGATGTGGCAAACCTGAGAATTGCCAGATCTGTCGGGCGATTTGTTGAAACGTCAGATCCTGAAATCCTCAATGCGCTTGAAATGAGCACAAGAGTTTTCAAAGATTTGGGCGCACAGATTGTTGAGTACGATATCGACTGGTTGAGGAATGTGGCGTCTGCTAATGGTCTCATGACTCAGGTGGAAGCCGCGGCTTTTCACGAAGAGCGACTCTATGAGCATCCTGAGTGGTTCGGTGATGATGTGAGAGAGCGGCTGAATCAGGGATTGAGCAAAAGGGGTGTTGATTACGCGTTCGCCAGGCACACGCAAACGCTGGCAAAACATCGTTTCACAGAGTTTTTCAAAGAACATGACCTGCTTCTGCTCCCAACAACTTCTGTTACTGCTCCACCTGTGAGTGAAGACAGCATGAGTTCGGTTCAAGCTGTCAAGCCACTGACAAGATTTACCGCACCTTTTGATATCACCGGACTTCCGGCGATCACAGTTCCGTTTGGAAAATCAAAAAGTGGATTACCCATAGCCGTTCAGCTCGTGGGCAACGTATGGGCTGAAGCGAAAGTATTGAACGCCGCCTTTGCTCTTGAAAAAGCGATTCAGTCGAATTGAGAATTTCAACTCAGAGGTGATCAAATATAGAAATAGCTTTAGCGTTACTTACGGCTTATCTTGCGTATTTGTTTTTCGAGAAGAGTCATTTGAATCGGTATCACCGCGCTGTGAAAAAAACGGTTTGTGTTACCGGTATTCGGGGAAAATCGAGTGTAACCAGATTGATAACATCAATACTTCAGCACAACGGTGCGCGTGTGATTGGTAAAGTAACGGGATCCAAACCGGTTCTTCTTCTGCCGAGTGGCGAAGAAAAACATATAAAAAGAAGATCTTATGTCGGCAGTGTTTTGGAACAAGTACGTGTTTTGATGAAAAACGCGCATGCTCTTAACACTGATCTTGTTGTTTGCGAGACAATGAGTATCACTCCTGAAATACTCGACATAGAGATAAACAAAATTCTACGCGCTCAGATTGTTGTCATTACTCGAATTACTCCAGATCATCTGGATAGAATGCCAGCTTCCAGGCGGGAGCTCCTTTGCATGTTTGCAAAATTCTGTCCTCGAGGATCAACTGTTGTGACTCTGCTTGAAAATTGCACAGAGGAGTTTAAACAAATTATCAGAAAGAAAAACTGCAAATTGTTCAGTGTTAGTGGTGAGGAATTTGTGGCTCTGCCACCACACTACTTGGAGTTTCCTGAAAATGTGCAGCTCGCGTTAAAAACCTGCGAGCTTCTTGGAATTGAAGAAGCCGCGGCCATCGAGTGTTTAGACACGATTTCACCGGACATTGGTTCGCTGAGAGCGTGGTTCCTCCCAAGTGGGGTGCTCGCGGTGAACGCTTTTGCAAGCAATGATCCAGAGTCAACGCGAAGGGTTTTTGAAAAAGTGAAGATTGTATCTGGTATCAAAGACAACATTTCCGGATTGCTGAATTTAAGGTCAGATCGCGGCGAAAGAACTCTTCAGTGGATTAATTATCTAAGTCAGGAAAGCATGGGATTCGAAAAACTTTTTGTCATCGGAGGACACGCGAAAATTGTTTCAAGAAAACTTAAAAATGTGGAAGTGCTCAGTGAAAGTGATCCAAAGAGCTTAACAGAACACATTTCTGAAGATACAAAAATGATATTTGGTTTTGGTAATATAGCCGGGATGGGAACGGCTCTTGTAGAATATTGGCAGGCGGTGGGACAATGCTTGAAGTCGCTCTAATAGGTGTTTTTGTCAGCTCTCTTTTTGTAGAATTCACCGGATTCTATCCCGGTGGGATTGTCGTTCCAGCTTATGTGGCGCTGTATATGAATCAACCTTTGAGGGTTTTTGGAACTATTCTCGTGGCGCTTTTATGTGTTCTTTTCTATAAACTCATTTCACGGTTTGTAATACTTTTTGGAAGACGCAGGTTTGTGATGATGATATTGCTTTCCGGAATTCTCGTTCTTATCTGGAGAAGATTTCTACCGCAGTATATACCGCACGGATTTGATTTTGCAACTGTTGGATGGATAATTCCCGGTCTATTAGCTAACAACATGGAAAGACAGGGATTTATACTGACAATTCTTGCTATGATAGGTGTTTCGACAACCGTTTATTTTGTTGGTCGGGTGCTTATGCTGCTATGAACAGGAAACTTTTTGTTGTTTTTTGGTTTGTCTCGGCTCTGTTCTTTCTTTTTCTGGAGCACATCTGCACAAATCACTCCCATGAAAATTATGAATTAATGCTCAAAGCGGCGGAGAATATGATTCAGATGACCAATATCGTTCGTGCTCACAGAGATTCTCTGAGCGAAGATGATATTAACGATACGGGTCTCCTTGGCTCGGAATTCACGCTTATGACAACAACTTTAGGAGACTTAGAAGCAAAAAGAACAACGACGAATCCTGACTTTGCGGCGGTTATATTGCACATGCTTATGAAGGCTGGAGTGAAACAGGGAGATTCTGTTGCGATAGGAGCTTCTGGATCCTTTCCCGCGCTTCTCATAGCGACACTCTCTGCGTGCAAAGCACTGGATGCCAACCCCATTGTCATATGCTCACTCGGAGCTTCCCAGTGGGGAGCGAACATGAGAAATTTCACGATTTTGGATATAATGTATTGGCTTTCCAAGGCGGGTATGTGCTCAATGCCGGTTGCCGTTTCACTCGGAGGTGATCTTGATACGGGTGTCAATTTTCCCGAGGATTTGAAACGAAGTCTTATTGAGAAGATAAGGCGATACAACGTTGAGTTCATAAATGAGCCGGATCTTGCGAGAAATGTTTCAGTGAGAATGAAACTCTATCGCACTTCGGCTGGGAAATCAGGAATAGCGGCATTCGTGAACATAGGTGGTGCT
>QNAO01000153.1 GCA_003641785.1 Thermotogae bacterium | reverse complement strand
TTACCAATCTCTTAAAAGTTCCCTTGAAATCTTTCGCCTTTTCAGTGGGGCCCATTGCAAAAGGACCCGAATGCCTTGGTCTTCTGAATGGCAGACCTGATTTGGTAGATGAGGTGTTTCTTTCCTTATCTGCCATTGAGCTCACCCCCAACCGCTTCTTCTTCTGAAATCTGTGACAGAACTATATCTTTGTAAACTTCACAACTTTTCATGAGTTCACCGTGAGCTCCCATTCCTTCAATCTTTCCATCTTTTAAAACAATTATCTGATCCGCGTGCATTATCGTTGCCACTCGCTGGGCAACTATAATAACTGTGGCATCTTTAGTTTCTTTGAGTAATCTTGTTCTCACGCGCGCATCTGTTCTGAAGTCAAGCGCAGAGAATGTATCATCGAAGAGATATACTTTCGGCCTACCAGCTATTGCCCTGGCTATCGAAATTCTTTGCTTCTGCCCACCAGATAAGTCTGTACCCCCTTGCGCAACAGTGGAATTCAGACCGTCTGGCATTTTCTGAGCGAATTCGTTGACTTGGGCTATCTCCGCTGCCCGAGAGATGTCTTCATCGCTTATTTCATCTCTGCCGAATTTTATGTTGCTGGCGATTGTCCCTGAAAAAATGCTCGCCTTTTGGGGAGCGTAACCTATCATCGCACGCAGTTCTTTCAGAGGAATTTGTCGAAGATCAATACCATCTATTTTCACGCTGCCCTTTGTAACATCGTAGAACCTCATGATCAGATTCAAGATAGTTGTTTTACCTGAACCAGTACTGCCGATGATGGCAGTTACCTTTCCAGGTTTTGCCGTGAATGAGATGTCTTCTAAAGCCGCTTCTTTTGCACCCGGATAATGGAAGGTAACATTTTCAAATTCAACAATACCCTCACGCGCGGGAATCGCAGGATTTTCTGGATCAAGAATAGTGGGTTTTGCTTCTAAAACCTCGATAACCCTCTGTGCTGAAACAGAAGCTCGCGGCAAAAATATGAAGATTACCGACAGCATTATGAACGAGAAAAGAATCTGCATCACATACTGCATAACCGCCATCATTGAACCAACCTGAAGCTGTCCAAGGTCTATCTGCTTTGCACCGAACCAGATAAGCGCGACAATGGTGAAGTTCATCAAGATCATCATAATTGGGAAAATAATGGCACCTATTCTGTTAACCTTCAACGCTGTCTGAGTCAAATCAACATTTGCTTTCTCGAACCTGTTCTTCTCGTATTCTTCCTTGTCGAACGCCCTTATTACTCTTACACCAATGATTCTTTCCCTCAAAACGAGGTTCAGCCTGTCTATCTTTTTTTGCATGCTCTTAAACAAAGGCATGGTTTTTCTGAAAATGAAATACATCGCCAGGAGAGCGATTGGCACGGATACGAGCAATATCATGGTTAGCTTCGCGTCTTTCGACACTGCCATGATGATACTGCCAATGGCTATCACAGGCGCTCTTACGACCATTCTGAGTATCATGATCATTGCCTGCTGTATTTGGGTCACATCGTTGGTAGTTCTTGTGATCAAAGAAGCTGTGCTGAACTTATCGATTTCTCCAAGCGAAAACCCTTGGACTTTCTTGAAAACTTCGTTTCTCAAATCTCTACCAACACCCATAGCTGCTTTTGAAGAGGCCAGACTCATGAGAATTATTGCCAGGACTTGAATTAAAGAAACAAGAAGCATTTTTCCGCCAACTTGCCAGATGTAATCGACATTACCTCTTGTTATTCCCTTGTCAACTATCTGGGACATCAGGTCTGGTAGATACAGCGTCACGTAAGAATCGACTATGACGAGTCCAATTGTAAGGATTACCAACCACGTGTAAGGCTTCAAGTATTTCAAGATCTTAATCATGGCACTCCTCCTTTGCGTGCTTTTTGAGATTATCTATTACATGATTTAATAAATGCTCAAGCTCTTTCTTCTCGCTTTCAGAAAATCCGTCAGTGGCGATTTGCTCTGTTTTCTCAATCTCGTATTTAATAACTTTAACAACCTCTCTGCCTTTCTCTGTGAGATAAACATGCTGGAATCTTCTGTCGTTTTCACTGTGTTTTCTGAAGACCAGATCGGCTTTCTCCATTCTCCTGAGCATTATCGCCACAGTGGCAGGACTCACGTTGAGCTTTTTCGCAATGTGATTTTGGTTGATCCCATCTCTTTTCGCAATGAGCATTAGCATGGGGGGCTGCCCGGGGTGAATATCGCACTTCTCGAGTTTTTCTTTCAAAATATGAAAATGAAGCCTGTGAATGATGAAAAGCTGCTTGAAAAGCCCTTTGTTCGTGCTTGCCACCTCCTTAATCCTTTGATGTCTAATTATTAGATGTCTATATATTATCACCCATCGATTCTTTTGCAACGCATTTCAGCAAAAGGAAATATCCTCTTCAAAATTGAAACAAATATGTTTGGCTAATTTCATAAAGAGAGCTGTTCAGAAAGAAATAGCAGGTGAAAAACAAGATCCTGCCAAGAGAATGTGCTTGACAATTGGAACAGGATTTCCTATAATATATGTGTGTATGCGCATATTTAAATATAAGGAGGTATTATGCAACGATTAATTAAGGTGTTAAAAGCATTGTCTGATGAAACAAGACTTCGCATTCTGAAAATTCTTCAGGAAAAAGACAGTCTGTGTGTTTGTGAAATTATGCAGGCGTTGGATATTTCACAAACAAGGGCTTCCAGAAATTTGGGAATTCTCAAGGACGCGGGATTTGTAACAGACAGACGTGAGGGAGTATGGGCACATTACTCAATAAACAGAAAAAAAGTTAACGAATACCATCACGACATAATGAGACTGCTACAGAGATGGCTAAATGATGATGAGACTATCAAAAAGGATAAGGAAAGACTAAAAAAGGTAACAAGATCAAATTCAAAATACAGATGTGTCAAACCAATAATAAGGAGAGGTGAGAGAAAATGGCATGGTTAACCGGATATCCAAGAGAAAAAGTGGAATGGTATCCTACTGTGGATCTGAGCAAATGTGTAAAGTGTGGAATGTGCATGAACTGTGGAAAGAACGTTTACGAATGGACTAAAGATGGTCCCAAAGTTATGCGTCCTTTTCAATGTGTTGTGGGTTGCACTACCTGTGCTAACCTATGTCTTGGAAATGCCATAACTTTTCCCAACATACAGAAAATCAGAGACCTTTATAAAAAACATGGAATTTGGGCAAAAGTAAAAGAGCAACTGATTGAAGAAGGAAAAATTCAGGATTCATAAGAATATGGCCAAGCCAAAAGAACTATCAGTTTTCGAAAAATACCTAACACTCTGGGTTTTACTGTGTATCGCCGGAGGCATCTTGTTAGGAAGAACAGTACCTGAAATTGCAGTCAAACTAGACTCTCTGTCAATGTACAACGTGTCGATTCCCATCGCTGTTTGTTTGTTCTTTATGATATATCCAATTGTGGTGAAAATAGATTTTGCAGAAGTGATAAAAGCATCAAAAGCACCTAAACCTGTGGTCTTAACATAGAATAAAGTAATAACACCTGTTCACTATCAACGCATAGTCAAAACAACGGCTTACGTCGTGCGCTGTATCTCCCTTTAAAAAGAAAAGAATTAGCGCAGAATTTTTTCTAAAAGTGAATCACTTTATAATATCCTTGGGTGAGGTGATTGTGTTTCCTTTGTTTCCGTTCTTAGCCTATACTTTTAGCATGACATTCACTCCAGGGCCAAACAATATCATGTCTATGGCCAACGCAAACCAATTCGG
>QNAO01000152.1 GCA_003641785.1 Thermotogae bacterium | reverse complement strand
GGACCTATTCCGAGTTCGTGTAAGGCCATGTGCAAAGCGGCCGTTCCACTTTGCACAGACACTGCCTTTTTTGTTCCAACATAATTTGCGAATTTTTCTTCGAATTCAGGAACGAAAGGTCCAGCGGTAGAAACATAAGTTGAATCTATACAGTTTAAGATATATTCTTTCTCCAAATTCCCAAAGTTTGGTGCATCAAGGAATATTTCCATGCCATTCACCTACACATTATAAATATCGGATTTGTAATATTGCATATGTTCTTTTAGCCAGCTGATGGTAGCTTTTAAACCTTCCTCAAGGGAATATCTTGGTTTCCACCCGGTGAGTTCTCTGGCTTTGGTTGAATTGCAAAGAAGCCTTTCGACCTCACTTTTTTCAGGTCGAATTCTTTGCTGGTCAATTTCTATTTCGATCTTTTCACCAACAAGATCAGCAATTAGCTTTGCAAGATCACCTATCGAAATTTCCCTTCCACTTCCAAGATTTATTACTTCTCCAACAGTGTTATCATGAAGTCCAACATGCCAGAAGCCTTCCACTATGTTTAGTACATAGTTCATATCTCTTGTTGTATCAAGGTTGCCAAGCTTTATTTTTTTATTTCCCGCTAGTATTTGAATAATGATCGTAGGAATTACAGCTCTGGCTGACTGCCTTGGCCCAAAGGTATTGAATGGTCTTATTACAGAGACAGGCAAACCAAACGATCTATAAAATGTAAGAGCAAGTTGATCCGCTCCGGATTTTGTCGCGGCGTAAGGAGATTGAGGATTAATTGGATGTTTTTCATCTATTGGTACGTATTGTGCTGTACCATAAACTTCGCTTGTGGAGGTATGTATCACTCTTTGAATGTGTGATTCTCTCGCTGCCTGAAGAACATTATAAGTTCCTTCGACATTTGTTTTTACATAAGCAAGAGGAGAAACATATGAATACGGAATACCTATTAAAGCAGCAAGATGGAAGACTACGTCTACACCTTTCATCGCATCTTTTACGCTGTCATAGTCTCTGATATCACCTGTATAAATCTCTATATTTTTCTTTACTGACAATTCTTCCAGCCATCCCCAGCTGTTTCTGGAATTATATCGAACAAATGCTCTGACTTCAATCCCTTTTGATACTAAATATTCAACTAAATGCGAGCCTATAAAACCTGCTGCGCCGGTGACTAAAGATTTCACTTATCTATTTCCCCCTTTTCATTCAAAGCCATGTAATCTTCAATCCTTCCAGTATCGTGCCATTTTCCATTATGAATGTAAACACCTATTTTCATTCCATTCTCTTTCATCATATCCCAAAGTGAAGGCATATCCAAATAAACGTGCTTTTTAATGTTTTTGTGGATGAATTTATTATATTACTTTAAAAAGAAACTCTATAAAAATATCTTACCTGGCTTTTTCAATTGCAGTACCAAAACTCTTAAACTTTGCAAATAGTTTGGTATGGTCATATTTATTAGACTTTCAAAATCATATAGGTTAGCGATAGCAGCTCAGTGGTGCCGAAAAAAGCATGACAAACCGCTCAAGAAGATTTGTGATGATTAGGCTTCCTTTGATGTTTTTGAGAGAATATACCCATCACTACTGATAGTGCTATCGGCGGTGTCTTAAACATAACTAAACATGAAAATTCATAACCACTTTCCGTATTACTGGGTCCGCAACTCTATACCTTTCATTCTTCTTCACAATGTATCCCATTTTATTCAAACCTTTCAGAATTCTATTAAAAGAAGCATCCGTTAGCTTTTTCTTTTCTTCAAACTCAACGGCTTTTTTAATTGATCCCCAATTATCAACGCCCAAAGCTATCGCCCTAAGACAATAAATATACCGTGTACTCAACTTTGCTAAATTCTTCAACTCTTCATTTACAATCTTTGCAACGATTTCTAAAGTTTTTTCCATTGCTTCCTCCCAATCACCCTTTGAATCAAGAACACTTTTTCCAAAATATACAAGCCATCCAACAATTCCATCAAGCTCGCTTAATACCTTTATTATTTGATACTCTTCATATTTAAAATTTACTTCATCAAAACCCTTTTCCAAAAAAACTTTGCTTTTTTCAAATTCAAAAGGTTCAAGAGCCATCTCTTCTACATATCTTCCATAAAGTGGAGACTGAGAATCATCCGTACCAACGAATTCCTTCAACACACCTGCTTCAGAACCTGTAAGAATTATCTTTAAGTTTTTCAAATTATCATAAGCATACCCAAATATTTCAGGAAAAGATATCCCATGGGCTTTACGAAAAAACCTAAGATTTTGTGCCTCATCAAACACAATATATATTTTCTTGGATCTTTTACCAGCCCATTTATCTATCACTTCAAATATTTCTACAACACCTTCCTCTGAACCCCTAGCTACCTCTATCTCATTTCCTGCTATATTAATACTCCTCAAATTCTTAAGCATCTTAATAAGCGTCGCATACTTCTTCGAAAACAAATAAAAAGCATTTCCTAACACATGAACCAAGTCGCTGATTTTAACTCCTGTTGATGAAAACCTGCGACAGTCAACGAAGATTCCTTGCACGTCAGGCAAATTCAAAAAAACTTTCACAAGTGAGGTTTTGCCTACTCTTCTCACACCGAGTAATAAAGATATAGGAGTATCAATATTCCTCAACTTTTTCAACTCATCTTCACGTCCAAAAAGCTCGCTGACTTTCGTCTTTGGAGTAGGGTCAAACAACACAAAACTCACCCCCGATAGTACTATCATCACTGACAGTGTATCATGAATTGCTGATTCTACATCTCGATGATGCGATTTGTCCCACAAGTCAACATGAGGCAGTTCAACAGAAAAAATCGCTAATGTAGAAGGCATGTGCGAAGAAGCGGGCGATTTTCTTGTAGACGGTGTCGTTCTTGAAGTGGGTGGGAAAAATAAAGCAAAAAAGAGAGCTGATTACGTGATACGTGACAATATAGATATACCTCACGAAAACATGATTTCCCTGTGGTTGCTGGGATTCATGTACTGATGTCATTCCTCGAAGAAGTATCAGGAGTTCGTACCACCAGCGAAGTCGTGCTTACCCCCAGTGTAAGCAGCCTTTCCGGTCTTCCCAAGGAGAGGTACTTATCGGAAGACGGATAACGGCAAACGGCTCTTGGGTTTTTTCAGATTTCTGATTTTAAGGATATAATAAGCATGTACCTAATTTATGGATCGCGCACCACAAATATCATACGTATATGAGGTGAGGTTATGTCGATTTCTGAAATCATAATGTACAACCCATGGTGGAACAACTCTATTGATACAGCCGTACTTGTTAAAGACCTGACTGAACAATATGAAAACGCCAATTTCAAGAGAGATTATTCTAACCTTTTCGATTTATCTTCAAACGCCCTTTATACATTGAGAGGAATGAGACAAATAGGAAAATCTACCGCCCTTAAAGTAACGATAGCTAAGTTGCTTAAAAAGAATGTTCCCAGAAAAAGCATAATGTTCTTGCCTTCCGATACCGTGGCTAATTTCAAAGAACTGAGAGAAATTCTTATAGAATACTTGAACTATGCTAAAGAATATAAGAAAAGATACATTTTCATAGACGAAATTTCTTATGTAAAAGATTGGCAGCGTGCCATAAAGGAACTGAGAGACAACACTGTCCTGAGAAACGATTTTATGTTATTATCTGGTTCCTCGGCGTTGGACATCAAAAGAGGAGCTGAGCGCATGCCGGGGCGAAGAGGTAATGTTATTGAGCCAGATAAAGTACTTC
>QNAO01000151.1 GCA_003641785.1 Thermotogae bacterium | reverse complement strand
TTCCCGTGAAAACTGTTTAAAGCCGTCTACGTATAACTTTGATTTGGTTGAAGAAACCGGGTAACTGTAGTACATTATTGTTCTTGTGGGAAAAGCTTCACTCCAGAAATTTGCCTTCAAAGAATTAAGGCTCGAGACATATCCTATAAAGTTCGCGTCTGCTCCAGGCACTAAAAGCAAAACTGGCTCGACACTTTCGGGATTATCTTTGATGAGTGATAGTCCCAAAAGTTGCTTTTCTGGCACGTCTGCTATAAGCCCTATTTTTGAAGCGTGAAAGGCCTGAGCTTCTATGTACGGACCCTTTTCATCCATGTCTATCTCTGCGCCTCCGAGAATTCTGTAGACTCCCGATGCTGAAAGAGGAATATAGGCAAGGCGTACATTGGCATATTGTTCCCCAAAGTAAAGCTTAGATGGTAAATAATATCTTATTTTTATGGGAGACACCGCGAATTCATCAATGCTGTCTGATGGTGTGACTGAGTATATATCCCCTGCAAAAGGACTAAAACCATTGAAACTCGCTATTTCCTCACTTGTTACTTTGGTTATTAAGAACGATTTTTCGTGTCCGAATGCTTCAGGAGATGCGATAACTTTCAGTGCTTTTTCTGTAGTTGAGGTGCTGTGTTTTGACGGTGAAAGAAATTTTTCATAAGGAAACAGAAAAACAAGTGCTACAACAGCACTGACGATTATCAACAGAATTAGGAAAAATCTCCTTCTCAAAAGAGATTTCAATGTGCCTGGGATTTTCTTTACAAAGAGGAGCAATTTTTCCAAGTTTAAACACCCACCTTGCCCAGTTCTTCAATGATGTTCGCTGAGTTTATCATTCTCTCCCTTTTGAGGGCTTTGATAACTGCTCTATAAAGATTATCGGCAAGGAGTTGCGCTCTCTCGAGACCAAGGATTTTCAAAAGAGTGGGTCTGTTCAGAAGGCTGTCTCTGCCAACAGTTTTTCCTGTTTCCTTTTCGGTAAGAGTGGCATCCTTCAGATCATCGAGTAATTGAAACCAGATGCCTATGGTTTCACCTAACTTAATGGTCTTTTCGAAAAGTTTCATATTGGAAATCATTATTGGACCGACGGATAAACAGAACGAAAACAGTGCCCCTGTTTTGTATTTGTAAACCTGTGCGATCTGTTTTGCATTCATGTGTGGAAGAGCTTCTACATCCATCGCTTCTCCGAGCAAAACTTTGTAAACCGCGTTCGAAAAAACTTTGAAAAGCCTTATAAGGCTGTCGGATTCCAATTGTGATTTAGACAGAACCTCAAAGGACTTCAGTATCAAGCCGTCCCCCGCAAGTATGGCGAGGTCTTGGCCATACTTGACATGGCATGATGGTTTACCACGACGCGTCGAAGAGTCATCTATGGGAGGTAGATCGTCGTGTATCAGCGATGCGGTGTGAAACAACTCGACAGCTATCGCTGGTTCCCAGAAGCTGTTATCTTTCATCCCGCAGTCAAGGCAAGATGCCCTGACGAGTAGCGGTCTCACTCGTTTACCGCCCGCGCTGAGGCTGTAGCGCATGGCGTTTGCTGTATTCAGAGGAATGCTTTCAATGCATTCCTGAAGCTTCATATTCAGGTTCTTCAGGAAATCGTTATTCGTCTCCTTTACTATTTTCACCCTCCTTAGAATTTCCTCCAAGCATTTGTCTAAATTTTTCTATATCGAGGTCTTCGACAAATTTCTTAAATTTTTCGTCGCTCATCTCTTCAGGAAGTTCCAGTTCAACCGCATGGTATTCAGCTATTTCATTACTCACGTAAATAGGGATGCCCTTCTTAACGGCCAAGACGATTGAATCAGAAGGTCTCGCATCTATCTCGATTGTGGCATTTTCTTCCATAGCTTCCTCATCATCGCTTTCGACATACGTCAGATCTTTGATTACCAGTGTCGCGTAGTAGATGTTGTCCTTGACGCTGTGAATAACAATCTTCTCAAGGCGTGCATCCAGCGCATCAAGTAGGTTTACTATTAGGTCATGCGTCAAAGGTCTGGGAAGGTCAAGCCCTTCGAGACTTATGGCAAGAGCGTTTGCTTCACATGCCCCTATCCATATTGGAACGACTTTTGTGCTTCCCTCAAGACCAAGTATTACAACAGGAGAGTTATGGGTCTTATCTAAAACGAGTGCTTTTATCCAGGCTCTCTGCATTTCTATTCACCTCCTTAAGTTTGCGAACGCCATCTTCGACAATTTTCCAGACTGCTTCAGCCAATGCTTTTTCATCAGGATAATTTTGCGGATTAATCGGAGAATGTATTTTCACGAATGCAGGTCCGGGATTGAGAACGAGGCTTTTTTTCGGAACCAGGAAGACAGTACCCCATATGGATACCGGTAGAATCCTGATATTCGTTTTCTTCGCAATTTTGAAGACGGCTGTTTTAAATTTCTTCACGGATCCATCCTCGGATCTCGTTCCCTCGGGAAAAATAAGAAATGATCGACCTTCTTTCAGCTTCTTCATTATATCTCTCAGAACCGCCGCACCTTCTGAAGTTTTCTTTCTGTCTAAGAAAACACCCCCCATGTATTTGACGAACCAGTTGATGCCCGGGACTTTCGCTAACTCCTTTTTTGCTACTAATGGCATGGGTTTTAAGTATCCCAGCACAAGTGGGATATCCATAAGACTTTGGTGATTTGCAACAACGAGATAGCTCTCCGATTTTTGGAAATTTTCTGAACCCTGGATCGTCACACGTGAGAACATCCATGTGAAAGCTCTTCTCCCAAACTTCGCTATTTCATTGTACACAAACTCTTTAGATCTTTCTTTGCCCTTTGTCATAGAGATAAACACCGAGATGAGAAGGACAATACTGCCGTAAACGATGATATACAAGAAAGCCATTACGAGAAAATAGACGGTTATAAGCAGTTTAAGAAACAACTATATCACCATCCATGTAAGTTCTCTGTTGAACGTCTTCCAGAGCTCTTGATTCTAATTCTTCAATATCAGGAATTTTGCTTTCAAGCTCCTTTGCCACACTGATATCAGAACGTATCACAGGTTTCCTTGGGGCGAAGATAACACATGAATCGAGATAGGGTTCTATTGATATTTCGAAGGTGCCTATTTCCTTTGCTTTTGAAATAATTTCTTGCTTATCGAGACCTATAAGAGGTCTCATTATGGGCAAAGAAGATGCCTCATCTATTGTGTGAATGTTTTCCACAGTTTGGCTTGCGACTTGCCCGATACTTTCTCCTGTGTAAAGGGCTCTGATATTCATCTTCTCCGCGAGCTTGCAGGCTATTCTGATCATTGATCTGCGCTGAAGTATTAGACTGTAAGAGTCTTCAGGAAGTTCCTTGATTCTCTGCTGAATTTGGGTGAAGTTTATCAGATATGACTGCAAGGTTATTCCTGGGGAATACTTTGAGAGAACTCTGCATATGTCTGAGATCTTCTTTGCGGATCTTTCTCCTGTGTACGGAGGGCTCAAAAATGAGAGTGTGTGAAGCTTTGCCCCTCTTTTCAAGCAGTACCAACCTGCTACGGGACTGTCTATACCAGCGGAGAGAAGAAGCAGAGCTTTACTCGAAGTTCCAACTGGTAGTCCTCCCAAACCTCGATACCTGAGTGCAGAGATGAAAGCGTTGTCTCTACCGATTTCAACTGTGATATTTATATCCCAGTTCTTCAAATCTACCTTGAGGTTATAATTTTTCACAACAAAGTCACCGAGAATTTCATTCACTTGTTGTGAAGAGAGATAAAATCCTTTCCAAGATCTCTTTGTGGTTATGCGAAAAC
>QNAO01000150.1 GCA_003641785.1 Thermotogae bacterium | reverse complement strand
GGTATCTTTTGAAGTCTTGGATCGATTACTTTGACAGAAATGCCGTTCTTTCTCAGGAACGATGCTATGTACTCTAAGCCTATGTGTTCATAACCTGTGATACCCCTAAGAGGAGGGTTTACCAATACCACATCATAGTGCACAAAATTCCCCCGTGCTGAAATTTCAGTTGCGTGAACAACAGCGTTTCATCATCTCATTTAAACACACTTATGATTTGATCAGCAAGACGACTTCTCGTGTGCAGATTGACATTCAGCAACACGGACATATGGTTAGGGTGTACATAGTTGTCAATTCCCAATCTCAGTACACAAATAGCATGTGTGCACCTTTCCAAGGCGTTGTTCAAGCTTTCTCTATACTCAGTGTGATTCGACTCGAGAAATCCTATTTCGTCAACGACAAATATTTCATCGTTCGAAAACTCGAGAGATTCAAGAAAAGAAGACAAAATTGTAAAGCCTTCTTCCAACGGTATCATAACATTTTGTTTCTTTGATCCTATCGTAGTTATTGCACTACCATCGATAGTTCGAGCCACCACAGTATCTCCGTGCTTTTCTGTGATGATTCCCTTTGCTCTGAGAGGCACGTTCTGTAGTACTTTCTGTACGATGGTGCTCTTCCCTATTCCTTTTGGGCCAGTGAGAAAGATTTTCAACGCTTACAACACTCCTAAAGTTTCTTTCTCATCTTCGAAAACACGTGTTCCGCCACGCATATTTTAGCATTTGCATCGATAGATATTTTCATATGATTGATTTTCAATCAGTTCTGTTCTGTATGTTTCTAATATAAAAAAATAATCCCCTCGTCTCCGAGGGGATTACCGCTAATTGTTTCCGCAGAGCTCAGTACTTTATATAAGGTAATAGAGCCATATGCCTTGCGCGCTTGATGGCTATCTTAACCATTCTCTGGTGCTTGGCACAGTTTCCGGTTACACGCTTGGGTATTATCTTTCCCTTGTCTGTAAGGAATTCTCTCAGGAGTTTTACGTCTTTATAATCTATATAAGTCACTTTCATATCACAGAGTTTGCATTTCTTGATCTTCCTTCTCCTTCTATGTTTTCTCTGTTGAGCCATTGAAACACCTCCTCTAAAATGGTGGTTGATCGGATTCATCCATCCCGCTTATGTCACTGTCAAACATGCTTTCTGTTTCAACGTCACCCGAAGTTTCTTCTCCGCCCGCTTCTGAAGTAGAATCTGAAGTAGAAGAGGAAACTTCCCTGCTGATACCTGCGGAAGACTTCGGTTCCATGAATCTTATGTCGCGGGCCCACACTTCCGGAGAAATTCTCGTAATTCCATCGGATGACTGCCATTTGTTGATCCTGAGCTCTCCTTCTACAAGGGTAAGACGGCCCTTTTTCAAGTGCAAATTCGCCAGTTCAGCCAGTCTTCCAAAAGCGACGATCTTTATAAAATCCACGTTCTTAGAGTTTTCATCCGAAGCCGAGCTCGATCTCGGTACTCGATCCACGGCCAATGTGAAATTGCTGACGCTTGTGCCGGAGGTAGTGTATCTCGTTTCAGGATCCCTCGTTAGTCTTCCGACAAGAATGATCCTATTAAAAAAAGACATGCGCTCACCTCACTGTTCTTTCAGCTGATCCTTTTGTGGAGCGCTGGACTTCTTTTTCTCGATGTCTTTCCTTCTGAAAGTTTGCCACCTGATTACTTGGGGTGTTACTCTAAAAAAACTTTCGAGTTTCATGAGATTATCAGGGTTTGCGCGGAAAATAACAACGGTGTAATCTCCCTCACTGCGGTGGTTGATCTCGTATGCGAGCTTGCGAATTCCCCAACGATCAAGATTTTCAATTTCACCCTGTAATCTTTCCTGAATGATGGACTTGACTTTTTCAACAATGCCCTCTCGCTCTTCTTCTTCCACTTCTGGATCAATGATGAACATCGTCTCGTAAACTCTCACATCTGTCATCAAAATACCTCCTCCCTCGGTCTTTTGGCCTTGCCCACCTCCGGCAAAGCGGGAGACAAATCATATTATACACAATACCATATCAGTTTCTATTAAGAAAATGTGAGCAGGTGAATTTCAGATGTTAAACTTCCCATCATCAACAATAAAGGATATGACACGATACACGATGAAATATATGGTTGGAAAAAGTCGGAGGTGTCCCGATGAAGTGGATGATAACAGCAGTGTGTCTGTTGCTTTTGCTTTTTGCATGCCAATCACCAAACGGCAATTTTTCAATATCACTTTCAGTTGATCCGATTGAGCCAACCGTGAACTCTACGGTAACGCTAATGGTAAACGCTTCGTTCGATATTGGTGTTACCCTTGCCAATCTCACAGTAGATGGAGAAACTGTTTGTAGCTCAAACACATTGCCTCTAACATACACTTGGAAACCTCAAAGGGCGAAAACGTATCTCGTAGAGGGTTATGTTGAAAACATATTTGGAGAAAAAATCCATGATCAAAGGGTTATAGAAGTGCGCGACACAACCGCACCCAAAATCAGAGCTCTTGAGATAGTACCAGAATTTCCCGAGGTAGAGCAAAAGATATTCCTGTCCATGACAGTTGAGGAACCAGAGAGCGACTACATAAAGGTTTCAGCCTCAGTCAAGAACGAGGCAGTTGAACGCCAGTTTTCACACGGTCCTGTGGTGGTTGAAATTCCCCAGATAGACACTCCCGGAACATATCCGTTGAATGTGTCTGTTTGGACAAGCGAAACCGCCAGAGACGCCACCTTAACCAATTTGAAAGTCTATCCGATCGACACAGGTGCACCCCAAGTTGATTGGAAACCTGTCAAAACGACATTCAGCGAAGAAGAAGATGCAATCATCTCGATAAACGCACTGGATGACTCCACATTGAGGGATGTCATCGTTACCGTGGATGGTCAGACGATCCACGAAGAACACGTCGCAACAGCTCAAATCAACGACTATTCAGTATCACTGGGAACTCTAAGCACGGGGCTTCACTCTGTGGTTGTAACTGTGTCAGATGAACGGTCAAAGACAACAGTCAAAGGCGGAACAGTTGCCGTAGGTCTTGGACCCGTGGATGTTAGTTTGATTGTTTCAAACGATAACCCTGATCCCAATGAGTTGATAAGTCTGAAAGCGGAAACGAGTGAACCGCTTATTGAAACAATCAGATTCGAGGTAGATGGAAACGTCATTTGCGAGGGAAGTTCATTTGAAACCGCCTGGAAGGCGGAGTCGGGTAGACATGTTATAAGCGTGTACGTGACAACAACTGATGGTAGGTCAGGAACAGATTTTCTACAGATAGACGTTCGAGATTCGATGCCACCCAAAATAACAACGTTCCAAATAGGAACAACCGAGCTGAAAACAGACAGTTTCGAGCAAATCAGCAGCGGTTGTTATGGAGTTAGAATGGAAATTCAAGATGACACCGCTTTGAAGCAAGGAGATACCATCCTGCTGGTTGCATCCTCCGAGCCGTTTCCAAGCATAAAACCGGTGTTCCAAATCGTCCTTGTTCAGGAATCTCTGTCCAATGATATGATGAGTGCAAGCTACGTTGGTGCAGTAGAATTGACTCAGGGACGATTTTACATAATACCAAGTGGAGTCTCTGATATTTACGATAACGAAACCAAAAATCTTCAGTATCTCTTAGAGGTGAAATGATGAAAGGTTTCGTCCTGATTGCCATATTGAGTGTGCTATTTCTGATTTCCTGCGCTGCGCTCGATAACGTTCCTCCAACCATTCAAACGCTGAGATTTTCTAAAATACCGCAAAACGCTGGTGAACCAATTGTTATAGAAGTCATAGCCGTGGACCAGTCGGGTATATCCCGCAT
>QNAO01000149.1 GCA_003641785.1 Thermotogae bacterium | reverse complement strand
GGTTTTGAAAAGGTCATTCTGGGGCTTAGTGGTGGTATAGACTCCTCACTGGTAGCTGTTATTGCTGTAGAAGCACTTGGAAACAACAACGTTGTGGGTGTCCTGATGCCATCTGCTTACACTTCTAAAGAAAGCATCGAAGACGCTCACAAGCTTGCTTCTAATCTGGAAATAAAAACCCTTACGTTACCCATTGTAAAGCCATATGAGATGTTGAACGAAATTCTGGTATCGGCATTCAACGACAGTGAATTTGGGATCACCCAGGAGAACCTTCAAGCACGACTTCGTGGGGTGATCTTAATGGCACTCTCTAACAAATTTGGATGGCTTGTTTTGACCACTGGAAACAAAAGTGAGATAGCGGTTGGGTACTGCACTCTCTACGGTGATACCGCGGGCGCCTTGGCTGTGATAGGAGATGTCTTCAAAACAGATGTCTACAGATTGGTAAGATGGTATAACAGAGCGAGATCACCAGTGATACCACAGCGTGTGCTCTCAAAGGCTCCTTCTGCTGAACTCAGAAAAGGCCAAGTTGATCAGGAATCACTACCTGATTACGACGTGCTTGATAAAATTCTCAAGGAGATCCTGAATAAAAAGGGGATCTCAGAGATAGCAAATCTTGGATATCCAAGCGTCGTGGTGGAAGATGTTGTCAAAAAAGTGTTGAAAAGTGAATACAAAAGAAGGCAACTTCCTCCTCAAATAATCGTTTCGGAAACCCCACTGGGGCACAACTGGAGTATGCCAATTGCAAACAGGTGTCAAACTCTATGAAACAAGAGCTGGGGGCTTTCATACTCAGTGCTGGAATATCTCGGCGATTTCCGATGAATAAGTGTCTTGTGAAGATAGAAGAGAAACCCCTCTTGCAATGGAGCATAGATCTTGTGAAATCTCTCCCCGTGGCCTTCAGAGCTTTAATAGTGAACCCTCAGTGGAAATCGATTAAGAATAGCTTCGATGCCAATGGTTTTGAGATACTTGTCAACAAAGATTACTCAGAAGGGATGTCATCTTCGCTTCGACTTTGCGTTCAACAAGCTGTTCACAGGGGTTTGTCTGCTGTTCTCATTTTTCATGGCGATATGCCATTCATCTCAAGAGCATCGGCAAGGGCTGTCCTCAACGAGTTTTCAAAGTCTGAAGAGCCAGTAGTCTCAGCGTTTTACAATGGAGTAAAGGGTTTCCCCACACTCATAGACAGAACACTTTTTTCAAGAGTAATGAAACTCACGCAGGATCACGGGCTGAGAGAGATCTTCTTGAAAGATCCCTCAGTTTTGAGAAAAATAGAAGTAGATGATCCCGGAGTAGTCTTCGACGTTGACACAATCGCAGATCTCAAGCAGGCACTGGAATGGGGGAAAAGGGTTTGGTAACGTTCCTCACAGGCGAATCAGAGGTCTTAAAGGAGAAGTACATAGAAAAAATCGTATCCAGCTTAGAAGCTAAGAAAATACGTTTCAGCGCCGAACAATTAGAAGACGCTGTAAGGTACCTTTCTCAGCCGGCTCTCTTTGAAGAAAACATTGTCATCGAAATTCCAGACTTCGATAAGTGGAAGAAAGAATGGAAAAATCGTTTTCTCAAAGCCGCTGAGCATGCACATGAAAATATTGCTATCATCGTAAGAACCTCTCACAGTGCAAGCAACGGAGGAGAAACCATCACACTCAGTTGTCCGAAACCATGGGAAGAATCGAAATGGAATGACTATATCTTACAAAGATTGAATGCCAATGGCATCGACTTTCACACAGGTGTGGCTGAGGCCTTGTTCAAGAAGATTGGTCCCAATGATTGGTTGATCGAACGAGAAATAGAAAAGCTTTCAACGTTGGGTAAAAAAATTACCATCGATGATGTTGAATCCTTTGTTTTCAACCACTGCAAAACACGTATCGACGAACTGTGTTTCTCGATATCTGAGATGCGCTTTTCGAAAACATGGGAAGTGCTCAGCCAGCTTCTTTCCTACGAAGCTCCAGTGGTAATAGCTGCAAGCATCGCGAAACATTTCGTCGATCTTTTCAAAGTTGTGGCATTTGTTGAAGCAAAGAAAAGTTATTCCTGGCCATATATCTCAAAACTATCCAGAGAATTGCAAGTTCCGTCGGTGCGCTTAGCGCGATTTCTGGGCTTCAAATTCAAGGGTCAGAAACACAACCCTTTTAATCACACTGCGAAATACAGCTTGCCCTTGCTGGAAAAGATACTGAAAATCTTACAAGAGCTAGATAGAGAAATAAAGATTCAAAAAGTCCAGTCATTCACGCTACTCAGTCATATAGTGAAGATCAAGAAAGTTCTGGAGGCGGACGAGGCTTGAGAATAATCTTTAGAATCACAAGGCAAAATCGTTACAGTGTGGTAGCCCTCAGCGGTGCAGTGGCCACCAAGAAACCCCATGTGAAAATTCATTATGCAGAAAGTATCGACGAAGTGACTCTTGTATCACCACCTGCGGTAGTTGCTTATTCATTCATGAGCTTTGATCTTCCATGGATTGAGCACGAGGTAAAAACACTTTCAAAAATGGGCTACACGCTCATTGCGGGAGGAGCTCACGCAACAGCGAGACCAGAAGAATGTCTCTCTTTGGGATTTAATCATGTCTTTATAGGTGATGGTGAGGAAAACATCTTGCGATTCATAGATGGTGAACGACTCAGAGTATTTGACGGATTGGAAAAAAGGGTTAACCTCGACGATTATCCTCCTTTCAATCCGGTTCACAACATGTACATGCCAATAGAGATTAGCCGCGGGTGTCCGTTTAACTGCTCATACTGTGAAACTCCACTAATTGCAGGCAAAAAAGTAAGACATAGAAGCATTGACTCTGTTGTCTACTACGCGAAAATAGGCCTCAAAAACGGCAAACGTGTAGCACGCTTCATAAGCCCCAACGCCTTTGCGTACGGTTCTGAAAATGGAATTACTCCCAATGTTGAATTCATAGAACTTCTTTTATTTCAACTCAAAAAGCTGAACATGAGGGAAATATACTTTGGAACATTTCCATCTGATGTTCGACCGGAATCTGTTACCCAGGACGTGCTGAAAGTCCTTCGAAAATATGTCAAAAACAGGCACATAACTATCGGCGCTCAAAGCGGAAGTAACGCGATTTTGCGCAAAATCAAACGAGGACACACGGTGGAAACAATAAATCAAGCAGTAGAGGTGATCCTCGAAAACGGATTCATACCCGTACTGGATTTCATATTTGGATTTCCCTTTGAAACCGATGAAGATATCGAACGAACGCTTTTCTTAATCAACAGATTAGTTAAACAGGGAGCAAAGATTCACGCCCACACATTCATGCCATTGCCCGGAACAGAACTGGAAAATGCTGGAGCTGGGGATGTGTCGAAAGATCTTAGGAGGGCACTGAGTCGACTCGCTTCAACGGGACATCTCAACGGATTCTGGGAAAAACAGCGATTATTGGCAAAACAATTGGCAAAACACTGAGCACAGCGGTTTCTCATTCCCAAGTTAACTGATGTCATCTTCAAAAACAATCTTGAATCTTGGTGCTGACTACCATTAGCTCCATTTCGTCCATCCTTAGAGGCTCTCTTTTCCACATGCCAGCGGTTCCGCCCCAGATGTGTTTCACAGAAAAACCGGCCATTTTGAGCAACTGGACTAATTCCGAAGCTACAAAACCTTTTTCTTTGACTAATATCTCTTTAGGCGCATCTGGAAGCAAATCAGCCAGCGTGTGTATCTCTGTTATCGTCAAAATACTTGGATGCGTGCTTGTTGAAAAACATTCTCCATCCATTTTCAACAATCAACAGTGATCACCAACTTTCCATTTC
>QNAO01000148.1 GCA_003641785.1 Thermotogae bacterium | reverse complement strand
TTCAGGTTGTGGGAAAACTACTCTGCTAAGGCTCATTTCTGGACTCGAAGCCCCCACACAGGGGTGTGTCGAGAGATACTACGACAAACTCGGCTATGTTTTCCAGGAGGATCGCCTTATTCCGTGGAGAACTGTTGTTGAAAACCTTCTGTTTGTGACGGCAGACAAAGGGAAAGTCGAGAAGATTTTAAAAATGGTAGGTTTGGCGGATTTTTCGAATTATTATCCTTCGCATTTAAGTGGCGGTATGAGACAAAGGGTAAACCTTGCAAGAGCCCTTGTAAAATCTCCCGATCTTGTGCTACTTGACGAACCCTTTCAAAGCCTCGATCTTGGCACAAAGATTGAGCTCATTGGCGATGTGAATCGTCTCAAAGACACATTGCAATTCGGCTGTGTACTTGTGACGCACGACATCAGGGAAGCAGTTTCAATGTCTCGATTAATATATGTTCTTTCGAGCAGACCTGCACGCGTGTTGAAAAAGTTTGATCTTGGCTTGAAATCAAGGGATTTTTTTGATCCTGTATTTCTTGAAATCGAGAAAGAACTCTCTTCTCTATCAAATACGGGTGGTTGAAACAAAAAAAAGGCTGTGGTAAAATCACTTCGAGTGGCGGTGTAGCTCAGTGGCTAGAGCGAGTGATTCATAATCACTGTGTCGTGGGTTCGAGTCCCACCGCCGCCACCAGTGGGGACGACAAGATTTTGGAATTTGTTTCGTCGATTCCGTCATCGTGTCTGGAGGTGTGCTTGTGAAAGCTGTAATGGTTGCTGTGCACTCAGTTATCAGTATCGCGTTGATCTATATGGTACTGCATCAAATGGGTCGCTTCGCTGAGCTTGGAGGGGCTTTCGGTTCAGGTTCTCTTCACACCATGTTTGGTAGGCAGAAGGGTTTGGATACCGGGGGGAAGATAACACTCGTTCTTTGCGTGGCATTCGTGGTGAGTAGCATAATCACTGCTGTGTTCATTTCGGGGTAAAAGATGGGCAGTAATGTTGTTGAAAAGCTTGAAAGAAACGTGGTTGATTTAGTATCTCACGAAGAATTTTCACAGAAACTTCAAAGCGGAAAAACACTGAGAGTAAAGCTTGGTGTTGATCCTTCAAGGCCGGATTTGCATCTGGGTCACGCCGTTGTCCTTAGAAAGCTTAGAGAATTCCAACAATTTGGTCATCAGGTTGTTCTGATAATTGGTGATTTCACAGCTCAGATAGGAGATCCTTCTGGTAGAGACACCACAAGGCCGATACTGACTCCGGATGAAGTGAGAGAGAACGCCGCAACTTACAAAGAGCAGGCTTTTAGAATCCTTGATGAAACAAAAACAGAAGTCAGATTCAACAGCGAATGGCTCTCTGATATGAAATTTGCCGATGTGATAAGACTCGCTTCGAAATACACTGTGGCTCGCATGCTTGAACGAGACGATTTCGCCAAACGCTACAGTTCCAATATGCCCATCTCTATTTCTGAGTTTTTGTATCCGTTAGCACAGGCTTACGATTCTGTTGCGGTCAGGGCTGATATTGAACTCGGTGGAACTGATCAGTACTTTAACTTCCTTGTTGGCCGCAAAATACAACAGGAATTTGGTTTGAACCCTCAAGTTGTCATGACCATGCCGATAATAGAAGGAACTGATGGAAAACTCAAAATGAGCAAGAGCTATGATAACTACGTTGCTTTCAACGATTCCTCCAACGAGATGTACGGTAAGTTGATGTCCATACCAGATGAATTGATATGCAAATACCTGAGGCTTTTAACGGACATTGAAGAAGAAAGAATCTCAGAAATAGAGAAGAGCATGCAATCGAAAAAAATGAATCCCAGAGATGCAAAAATGCTTCTTGCTTTTAGTGTTACAGCGTTTTTTCACGGCGAAAGCGAAGCCCAGAAAGCTCAGGAAGAATTCATCAAAGTTTTTAGAAACAAGCAACTACCGAAAACGTTGCCAGTTGTGAATCTTGACAATAAAGAGATCAAATTGGTAGAATTGCTCTTGAGAACCGGGTCTGTTTCGAGCAAAAGTGAGGCTCGGCGCCTCATCGTTCAAGGAGCTGTTAAATTGGACGATGAAAGAGTTACCGACATACACGCTGTTGTCGAGATCACACGGCCAACAGTTTTGAAAATAGGCAAGAGACGATTTTTCAAATTGAAGTTAAAACAATCTGCTTTAGAAACTTGATTCTGCTGTTCCTAAGTGCTATAATTTTAGAAGCGTATTGGTATCATTTTCTTAGTTTAGTGCGGTTCTTTGACAAGAGTGGGGGGACAACCCAGCCGAATTTTGCTGTATGTTGATTACAATTGTGAAGAATATGAAGGGAGGTTGGAGTTATGAAGAAACTTCTCATTTTAGCTCTTGTATTGGTCGTTGCATTAGGGGTATTTGCGTCGGAGATGTTCCCAGATGTATCAGCTACACACTGGGCATACCCGTTTGTGGATCAACTCAAGGATAAGGGAATTATAATTGGGTATCCTGATGGAACCTTCAAGGGATGCAATACTATGACAAGGTATGAAGCCGCTGCGATGATCAGCAGGCTGCTTACCTACATTGAGGACGACATTGTTGGCACAAAGATAACGGACGTCATCAACGTTCTCGATGCAGTGAGTTTACGTCTGGGAACGATGATAAGAAAGAACGACGAATTTGAAAAGAAAACAGATGTGGCTATTAGTGGTTTGAAAGCGGCAGATGTAGATATCAAAGCGAATATCGAAGAAATCTCTAAAACAGTGGAATCGCTGAAGCAAACGGCAAATATTCACGACAAAGATATAATGAAACTCTACGAAGCTCTTGCAGCTCTGCAGAAAAGGTTGGATGTGAAAGTCGCTGACCTTGAAAATGCGCTCTCGGCGAAGATCGATGCGAACGCTGAAGCTGCGAATCAGATTAAAGCTGATCTCGAAGAAAAGATAGCGGCTCTTTCTGATCTCACCGCTGAGCAGATCAATTACGTTATGGATGAGCTTGATTCCATTAACTCTCAGGTTTCTGAGCTTAGAGATGGGCTTTTCGCTGTTAGAGATGATATGGAAGCATCCATCGCTGATCTTAAAGGAGCCGACGAAGCCATATCTTCGAAGCTCTCGGTTGAAATCGCAGCCGTGAACAAGGAAATCGAAGCCCTTCAAAAGAAAGTTTTCGCTTTCGGGCCTCTGAAAGATGTTGTCAAGGATCTTTCCGCGACAGCCAATGCCCAGGCTGGTAAGATATCTTCGATTGAAAGCGAAGTTGGCGAGATTGGAGCGATGCTTGATAACGTCGCTATGACGCTTGGCTACACAAGAATAAAACTTGACAGAGCCCTTGAAGACATTGAAGCTACCAAGGACAGAGTAACAACTCTTGAGGATAAGTCCACTGTTTTTGAGTCGCAAATCAACGATTTGAATCAGTCTGTCGCCACGGCGTACGCCTTTGGCATCGGTGGTCTTATAGTGGCTGTCGCTGCCATCATAGTAGGTGCAATGTAGACCCCTTAAGGGGCTTAAAAACAACATCAATTTCACAAGTAAAGGAGGGTGTTAAGTTATGAGAAAACTTTTGTTAGTTCTGCTTGTTGGACTCTTGAGTGTGGCATCTTTCGCCACAGTCGATTTCTCAGGTCTCGCATATGCCAAGCTCGAAGTGACAATGGACGCAACAGGAAACATCGCTCTGAGCATCCCGTGGTATGGCTATTTTGAGGCGAGCGCAACTGACTCTTCGACCAACACGGAATTTTGTGTTTACTTTGGCACGGGCTTTGACACGGTTCTGGCAGGTTACGTTCAACAGTATCTGTACAAAACAGATGCTCTGAGCGTCCGCTACAGACTTGGG
>QNAO01000147.1 GCA_003641785.1 Thermotogae bacterium | reverse complement strand
GTCGATAACAGGGAATCTTCCATAGGCGTATTTTTCAAACAAATCGATCACGTCTTTGAGCGTGGCACTTTGTTCAAGAGAAATCACGTTCTTCGTCATTCTCTTTTCAACAAGATCATCAATATACCCACCCTCAAGGGCCTTAATGATATCTTCGATGCTGATGATTCCAATAACACGATTTTTCTCGTCAGTAACAGGAACACCAGATATCCTTTTCAGTCGGAGGACTTCCTTGACTTGTCTTAGTGTCCTGTCTGGCCTCACTGACATGACATCCGAATTCATGATTTCCTCCACGGGAGTGTCCAAGAAAAAGCGTTGCACCTTTTCAAGTATTCGCTCCATATCCGCTTCCTTTCGGCTACCATATCGGTTTGATCTTCTTCTCACAGTAAAGTTTTCCACAAACTTCAAACATTGTCATCCTTGTAACTGCAAGCACTATTCGAGATGCCTTTGCTGCTTCAATTGTCTCTGGAGGCACTGAATCCTTACGTACAATCACAACCGCTGGTATGCCAATAACATCTGCAGTCCTGACAACTTGAGGAGTAGTTAAACCGGTTATAAGAAGCATGTTTTCCCTTGCAAGGATAAGTACTTCACTCATTAAGTCAGATGCCGCAGCATGCTCAAAATCAAGCTCTTCCACCCTTTCCTGAGCACACAGAATGCGCCCGTTAATACATTCCAAGATCTCTTTTAGTTTCACCCAATCGCCTCCCTCAGCGCATCCCCTTTATAACGGTATTTTATGAATGCATCGTAAGACCAAGGGCACTTCTCATGAACTACCTTCGCAACGGCTATGGCATACTGCTGCATTTCCCACTGTGCATGTGAATCAGCTCTCAGTGAAAGAAAATTCATTATACTTCTCAAGTTCGCTGTCCAGTAAAACTGTGTGTATGTAGCCAAAGGTAAAACCACCCTTGCAACTTCGCGTGGCATGCCCCTATTCAACAGCTTCTCGTACAGAGAGTAACTTTTTAAGTAAAATTCTTGCATTTCTTTTTTCAGATACTCAACATCTTTATCCTCGCGTTTCGCCGGTTTGATACGTTTTTTAAGAAACATTGGAACATAGAATTCTTTCTTTAACTCGGTGTACCGACCACTCAATTCGTTGTACGAAGATATTCTGTGTCGCATCCATTGCCTCGCGACAAAAAGAGGGCACTTCACATGAAATGTAAAAGCAACATGCTCAAACGGAGACTCATGCCCCTGCTGCATTAAATGATAGATAAGCTGCTTGTCCCGATCTGGGTTGGTCAGGTTCATGCCATGTGAAACCCTTGCAGCTTTAACAACTGATAAATCGTTTCCGAAGTGGTCAATTAGTTTCAGAAAACCCTTATCAAGGACACTTATTTCCATTCAAACACCACCCGTATTTTTCATTACACACGCATATGCACTGTGATCATGTATCGACTCGAAACTTTCTACTTCTACCTTATACCAGAGTATTCTCCCGTCTCGGTTCAACTTCAAAGCAACTTCTCTCGCGACATCTTCCACGAATCGTGGGTGATCGTAGGCAAACTCTGTGAGAAATTTTTCATCAGGCCTCTTTAACAGACTGTAAACAGGAGAACTCGCAGAATTCTCTGCAATATTGATGAGTTCCTCAAGCCATACAAGCTTTTTGTACCTAACATGAATCCAAATGTTAGCCCTTTGGTTATGAGCTCCTTTATCACTTATCTCTTTGGAGCAAGGGCAAAGCGTAGTTACTGGAATCTTAACAGAAGTTACAAAATCGTAAGTATCCGCAGTCTTGTGTGCCTCAAATCTACAGAGGTACTTCAAGAAACTCTTTTGATGTGAAATTGGTGCGGTTTTCAATATGAAATACGGGAACTCAATCTCGACCGTCGCAATTTCAGCTCGCAGAATCATTCGTATTTCTTCAAGCATGTCCCTTATAATTTGTGGATCTATACCAAGTCGATATCTGTTGAGCACTTCAACAAACCTACTCATGTGGGTACCACGGTATTCGACTGGCAAGTCCACGTACATGCTGATTTTAGCCACCGTATCCTGATATCCACTCGCTCTGTCCATAATGGTAACTGGATAGTCGAGGTTTCTTATTCCAACTCTTTGAAGATAAACATTACGCCAATCCTTTTCACTCTGAACATCCTTCAAAGTATTCACCTCTGTAAGTGACAAAAGAAGATGTTGATTCCCAAACGATTACTTCATGAAGCGAGTAGCTATTGGAACGAAGGGGATTAACGAGTTGCTCCCAGATCCATCGTGCCAAATTCTCCGCAGTTGGCTGCTCTAATATATCGTTCAAGTAAGAGTGGTCCAAGTAAGCCACGACATTTTCTTCTACCACTTTCTTCAAATGTAGAAAATCGATCACAATTCCTTCGTCGTTAGGTTCGCCTTTAACAGTTACTCTCAGTTTATAGGTATGACCGTGCAAATTTTCACATTTTCCCTTGTATTTCATCAACCTGTGAGCCGCATCAAAGGTAAATTCCTTAGAAATCAGCAAGGCTTTCAACTCCTTTTCAAAATCAGTATACCGAAAAAAATGCCGCTCTGAACCAGAACTATCAATGCTCCTGCGGGAACATCAAAAATATATGAAAACACTATCCCTGCAAATACTGATATACACGCTATTACAGGTGATAGGATAAAGGAAAATCTGTATGATTTTAAAACAAGTAAAGAACTCGCAGCAGGTATGACCAGCATGGCTGCTACCAGAACGATTCCAAGGATTTTCACGGAGGACACTATTGTGACAGAAAGCAGAACCAAGAAAACATAGTATATCAAATCGACCTTGACACCCATAGCTTTCACAAATTCTTCATCGTAGCTCATATATACCAACTTGTCTCCTAACAAGAAGGTAAAAACCACGATTATTCCTGTTATGGTACTCATAAAGAAAAGATCTTGATTCCTTACAGCGAGAATATCTCCAAAAAGATAGGACATTAAGCTCCTTTGTTCTTGCATCAAAGAAAAAGCAACGATACCAAAAGCCATTGCAGAGGAAAAAAGTACACCAATCCCCGTGTCTTCACTCACACCTTTTTTAACAAAGTACCCCAACACAAGAGCTACAATGACGGCTATGCCAATGGCCACTGGAAGAATAGGTAAATCAAAACATAGGGCAATTGCAATACTTGCAAATGTTACGTGAGCTATACCATCTCCAAAGAAAGCCATTCTTCGCATGACGACCGGAACTCCAACTAAAGAACCACTGATTGCTGTCAAAACGCCCGCAATGAAAGCTCTTCGCACGAATGGCAGCGATAGAAACTCAAACACGTTTCTCACCCTTGTGATTGTGGACCACAGGTTTTACGTTAAAGCCGTACAATCGGTTGAAGAAGGCTTTTTCTTTCTCAAAACCACATGATTCATGAACAACGAGTCTTCTGTTGATACAAAGAACCCCATGGCTGTATTCTGCGACAAAGCCGATATCATGGGTAGCCATTATTACCGTGATGTTCAAATCCTCAACGAGCTTCTTGATCAACTCATAGAAACTTTTTTGACTATCTATGTCCAGACCAACTGTTGGCTCGTCAAGCATCAAAAGCTCCGGTTTTGAGACTATAGCTCGAGCTATCATTACCCTCTGCTGCTGGCCGCCACTGAGTTCATAGATGGGCTCATCTATATAGTGCTGCATTCCAACGCTTTCCAAAGATTCAAGAACCTCTTTCTTCCATTTAGAAGAAAGACCTTTGATTAAGCCCATTCTAACGACGTCAACTACTTTCATCGGGAATCTGGTACTACTGGACCTCTGGGGCACATATCCAACAGTCTTCTCTCTGAGATAATCCTCAGAACGAACG
>QNAO01000146.1 GCA_003641785.1 Thermotogae bacterium | reverse complement strand
CCTGGAGACATAGTGGGTGTGTTTGCTCCATTCGATGGAGCGGGTGTTGCTGCGGCTCAGGCTATCGAGGAAGCTGGGTTAGCAGATCACATTGTCGTTGTCGGAATTGATGGCGATCCCCAGGCTTTTGAAGCCATGAAAAAGGGAGGCCCGTTCAAGGCAACTGTGGTTCAAGACCCCGAGGGAATAGGACAAACGGCTGTTAGAACGGCATTTAAACTTTATGAAGGTGGCAAAATTGATGGGAAGTACATTTACGTGCCTTCGAGACTTGTGACACAGCAAGAGGTCATAAATGGCGAAGCTTCTTGGTGGGAAGAAAAGGTACGCAAATGGCAGGAACAGCAGTAGTTATCAAGGTGCGCGGGAATTTCCTGCGCACCGTTCTTTCATGAGAAAGGAGAGTGTAGGAAGTTTTGAGCAACGCCAAGTTTGTTCTCAAAGCAGAGGGTATTTCAAAACAATTTGGAGGCGTTTGGGTCTTAAAGAACGTTGATTTCAATTTAAAACCAGGAGAAGTTCATGCCCTTGTGGGAGAAAACGGAGCCGGTAAATCCACTTTGATAAAGGTAATAAGTGGTGTTTACAGTCCAGACAGAGGGAAAGTTATCGTTGCCGACAAAGAAGTCAAAAGCTTCAATGTGAAGCAAATGGAAAGTCATGGTATTTTCACGGTTCACCAGGAGATAAATCTTGTTCCCTTTATAAGTGCTATGGAAAACGTGTTCATAGGCAGTGAGCCTGTAAGAGGGAAATTTCCGAAGATCTTAGACTACAGTTACATGAAGCAGAAGGCGCAAAGCCTTGTTCAGACCATTGGGGTTGAACTGAATTTGAAGGCTCCAGCGTACACTTTGAGTGCCTCGGAGCAGCAGATTATTCAAATATGCAGAGGATTAGTGGCAAATGCCCGCGTTATGATTCTCGATGAACCAACCTCTTCACTGAGTGCCGAGGAGATATCTTCCCTATTCAGCATGGTCAAGAAACTTAGAAAAGAGGGTGTGGGGATAATCTTTGTTTCGCACAAACTCGATGAGGTTCTTCAAATATCCGACAGAATAACCGTTTTGAAGGATGGTGAGAAGATAGGAACAATTCCAAGGCAGAACGCTACTGAAGAAAAGATAGTGAGCATGATGGTTGGTAAGAGCGGCTTCAAAGCGGTTAGGTTTCATGTTTCTAAAAAAGTCTCTGAAACAATTCTTCAGTTGAAGGACATTACTACAAATAAGCTCCGTGGCGTCAATTTGGAGCTAAGAAAGGGAGAAGTTCTTGGGATTGTTGGTGTTGTTGGAGCCGGAAAAACGGAGCTCGCTGAAGTGCTTTTTGGCCTTGATCATCCTAAAAGCGGTGAAATCTATCTTGAGGGAGAGAAAATTGCTATCAGATCTCCCACTGATGCCATAAAAAAGGGGTTTGCTCTGGTTCCTGAGAATCGAAGAATTCAGGGCATATTTGCAAGACTGTCTCTTAGCAACAACATTACCGCGGCTTACTTATCACAGTGGTGTAAAGGAGGAGTGATTTTTCCTTCTCTTGAAAATGAAGTGACTCGATCGTTCATTCAGAAACTCGCCATAAGAACGCGGGGCCCCTCACAGTTACTTCAGTATCTGTCTGGTGGAAATCAGCAGAAAGCTGTCTTGGCCAAATGGCTCGGTGGAAACTTCAAAATCCTGATGGCCGATGAAGCGACACAGGGAGTGGATGTTAAAACAAAGGAAGATATATATTCTCTGGTCCGAAAGATCGCTTCAGAAGGAAGAGCTGTTATGTTTTTCTCATCCTACGTGCCGGAAATTGTGAAGGTATCTGACAGAATTGTTGCGATGCGCGAGGGCACGATAGCTGCCGAATTCTACCCAGACGAGGAAAATCTTGAGCACAAGATAATGATGGCAATTCTCACTGAAAAAGGAGGAAACGTGTATGACAGCAAAGAATCCTGAAAACTCTGCTGCTGTTGCAGCCAATACCTTTTTTAAAACGCTATTGAAAAAATATGGGGTTCTCATCGCCACTTTTGTGCTTATGGTGATCTTCTCGTTTGCCACTCCTGCTTTCATGACTTCAAGAAATATGTTGATGCTTTTACGCCAAATTAGCATGTTGACCATGGTTTCAATAGGCATGACTTTTGTCATGGCAGCCGGTGGATTCGATATGTCTGTGGGATATGCCATAGGGCTTATCAATGTAACCGTTGCAATGGCTTTAAAATCGGGGATGGGCGTGTTTCTGTCGCTTGTGCTGGCTTTGCTGGCTGGCATGGGGGTCGGTTCACTCAATGGTGTTCTTGTTTCTTTCATTGGTCTTCCTGACTTTATCGGTACTTTTGCTGTTGGTTCCATAGCGTTTGGTTTGAAAATGATGGTTACCAGAGGAAATCCAATAATGCTCTGGGATGCTCCCGAAGGATTTTCTTTTATAGGACAAGGCTATGTTGGTGCGGTTCCTTTCCCGATAATACTTATGATCACAGCAATTGTATTGACCTCATTTGTGATGAAATATACACGGCTTGGAAGACGGTTGTATTATATAGGTGGTAACAAAACCGCTGCCCTTTATTCGGGAATTAACGTGAAAAGATATCGATTCCTTTCCTTTGTGATCTCTGGCTTTTGTGTTGCCGTAACTTCAATAATACTGACTTCGCGCGTGGGTTCTGGGCAACCACTGGCAGGAGAGGAATATCTTCTTGACGCGATATCAGCAGTATTTCTTGGAATGACGATGTTCGGAGAAGGAGAACCGAATGTGCCAGGATCCTTTGTTGGAGCTTTTCTCATAGGCATGCTGACAAATGCGTTAACATTGATGAATGTGGCATACTACTTTCAGTACATCACGAAGGGAGTAGCGGTTATACTGGCTGTGACGGTTTCCATTATCAGCAGAAGTAAGGAGTGAGGAGTATTGGCTATCGGTTCTGTGGAGAGGTCTTTGAAGATACTCGAGTATGTGGTTTCCTGCAAAAATGGTGTTCGAGTCCAAAATGTGTCCGAGAGAATGGGAATATCGCCACCGACAGCATTTAAGCACCTTGAAACGCTTATGAAAGCCGGCTATATCTGCAAAGAATCTTCAAGCCGCAGATATTACGCGTCCTACAAAATTGTAGAACTTGGCAGTTCTATTCTGAGAAATGTGCAGGCAAGAGAAATAGCAAGGCCTTTTCTGGTGAAACTTATGGAAAAAACTGGAATGACAGTGCATTTTGTGTTGAAAGACGGAGATGAGGGCGTGTACATAGATAAAGTGGAAAGCGCCCGAACTATACCCACGATATCGAGAATAGGGATGCGAATGAGACTTTATTCAACAGGGTTTGGCAAGGCTATTTTGGCATATGTAACTGAAAAAGAGCTGAAAGATTATTTGAGTAACGTCAAGCTGGAAAAACAAACTGCAAACACGATAACGGATGCAAAGAGATTAATTGAAGAGTTAGAGAGAGTCAGGGAGAACGGTTACGCTATTGACAACGAAGAGAATGAGCCGGGAATAAAGTGTATTGGAGCACCGATATTTGACTACACTAACAGAGTACTTGGTGCTGTGAGTGTGACAACAGCGGCGAGTATTCTGAGTGATCAAGTGGTTGAAACTGTCGCAAGAGAAGTTTGTCACGTTGCACATGATATATCAGAGAGATTGGGGTGCAAAAGATGAGAGAATACAAGCTCATGATACCCGGGCCTGTCGAAGTGAGTCGGGAGGTAAGAGAAGCTTTTAACAGACCAACGGTGGCGCACTATGGTGAAGAATGGGCTCATTTCTACCTGAGAACAACTGAAAGGCTTTCGTCCATGCTTGGGTGCACGGGACAAACATTCATTTTGCCTGGTTCTG
>QNAO01000145.1 GCA_003641785.1 Thermotogae bacterium | reverse complement strand
GCAAGGAAATACGGGCTGAGTAATCTCACCGTCTTGATAGACTTCAACGACGCTCAAATCTCAGGCAGGGCGCGAGATATTATGCCCGTTAACATAAAGGAAAACTACGAGGCAGATGGATGGAAGGTTCTCGAAGTCGACGGCCATGATTTCGAGCAGTTGCTCGCGGCTCTCAGGGAAGCTGAGCGTGATGAAGTTAATCCTGTGGCGATAATTGCTCACACCGTTATCGGCAAGGGAATTTCATTCATGGAAAACGACGTTTCGTTCCACGGAAAGCCGCTTACAAAGGATCAGCTTGCAAAAGCTTTGAAGGAGCTCGAGCTGGAAGATGACACAGAAAAATACATCCAGATGAGATCTCTGCTTCCTTTAAAAAAACACAAACCTCTTCACTTGGAATACGACATAAAGGTGAATATTCCACAGCCACGAACGTACACAACTAAGACAGATAACAGAAGCGCGTTTGGAAAAGCTGTAAATGATATTGTTAAGGAAAATGCAAATTCCGAGACACCAGTCGTTGTCGTTGATTGCGACCTTGCAGGGTCCGTAAAACTTCAAGAAGTTCAAATGACCACGCCTGATAGATTTTTAGAGCTTGGCGTTCAGGAACACAATGCGGCTGCCGTGGCGGGTTCTATTTCGGCAGATGGAGTAATTACTTTCTTTGCAGATTTTGGGGTTTTCGGTGTTTCAGAAACGTATAATCAGCAGAGACTGAATGCGATCAATCACACGAACTTGAAGGTCATAGTTACACACTGTGGTTTAAACGTGGGAGAAGACGGAAAGACCCACCACTGCCTTGACTACATATCGGCTCCAGCAAACTGGATGGGATTTAAGGTCATAGTGCCCGCCGACCCCAACCAAACAGATAGAGCCGTGAGATATGTTGCGAAGACTTACGGCAATTTTGTCGTAGCGATGGGAAGGGCTAAGATGAATCCTATCATGAATGATAAAGGAGAACCTTTCTTTGGAGATGAATACACCTTCGAATACGGCAAAATCGACGTTCTAAGAGAAGGACCAGATGCAACGATTATCGCATGCGGATCTGCTGTTGAAAACGCGGTAAAAGCCGCGGACATTGTATCAAAAAGGATAACAATTCTGAATGTTTCGTGTCCTTTGGATCTTGACGAAGACACTCTCAGACAACGCTTGAGCAACAAAAATGTCATCGTAGTCGAAGACCACGTTTCCAAAATTGGGTTAGGGGCTCTCATCGCGAAATTCTGCCTTGAAAGAGGCATCCCTGTGAAACGCTTTGAAAGCTTGGGATTGAATGAGCACGCGGTCTCTGGTCCATATGCCGCTCTCTACGATATATACGGCTTGAGTGCAGAAAAAATAGCTGAGAAAATGAGGTCGATGCTCGAGTGAAGGATGTGGAACTGGACAAAATCATTGTCTTTATGGAAGAAATTGGTTATCACTTTTGCGATCCCGAACTGCTCTTTTCAGCTTTGTGTCATTCCTCATACGCTAACGAACAGCAACAACAAGGCAGAGAGAAAGTAATTTCAAACGAGAGACTCGAATTCCTCGGAGACGCGGTCATCGATCTCATTATTTCAGAACTGCTTTACACACATTATCCCGAGGCTCAAGAGGGTTTGATGGCGAGAGTAAAAGCAGCCGCTGCGAGTGAGGAAGCTCTCTCAGAAATCGCGCTTGAAATGAAGCTAAACAAATACCTTTTCTTGGGAAAAGGTGAAGAGCAAACGGGTGGTCGGCGTAGAAGCTCTATTCTTGCCGATGTGCTTGAAGCAGTTGTGGCAGCGCTGTACCTCGATGGAGGCTATTCAGCGTCAAAAGAACTAATAGAACCCTATATGCTGAATCTCATAGAAGACGTGATGAAAAAGAAACGCATCTTTGATTACAAGACCGCTCTTCAAGAGCTTACTCAAGCTCGTTTTAGAGAACTGCCACAGTACGAAGTGGTTGATATCAAAGGACTTCCCCATGCCCGGCAGTTCAAAGTTGAAGTCAAAATCAGGGGAAAAACGCTCGCTACGGGCGAAGCACCTTCAATAAGAGAAGCCGAAAAAAAGGCTGCCCAAGCAGCCTGGAATTATTTCATAGAAGAGAGTGGAAACTGAATGCCAATAATGCCAGTTTTTCTTCCTCAAGTTGGCTGCAGGCAAAGGTGCATTTTTTGCGATCAAACATCGGTCACTGGAGTTTTGAATCCACCATCAATTCAGGAGCTTGAACATAAGGCAAGACAGTACGAAGCACAAGGGCGATTCGAAATAGCTTTCTATGGGGGATCCTTTTCAGGATTGGCATACGAGCGGCAACTGATGTACCTCAAATGGGCAAAGAAGTGGTTTGATTCTGGAAAAGTCAGTTGTGTACGAATTTCTACAAGACCGGATATGATCTCTGAAAATTCAGTCCAGATCCTGCATCTTCACGGAGTAAGAATCATTGAAATCGGGGCCCAATCATTTGACGAAGAGGTTCTCAGGCTTGCCAACAGGGGACACACACCAGCTGATGTGGAGAAAGCTGTAAGAATCGCTAAGAAATTCGGCATGAAAGTCGGAATTCATCTTATGGTTGGCCTGCCTGGAGATTCACCGGACAAGGATATGTTCTCAGCTCATGAAGTTATTAGACTAAAAGCAGATCTGTGTCGAATTCATCCAACGATAATACTCAAGAATTCACTTCTTGCTGAACACTACAGAAATGGGAACTATCATCCCATCGATCTGGAAACCGCTGTGGATATAGTCTCAGAAATGTTCATAATTCTCCAATCCAGAGGAGTCTTGGTAAACCGCATAGGATTATATGTTCCACCCGATCTAACTCAAAACATCGTAGCTGGACCATACAGTCCCAGATTTGGAGAGCTTGTGAAGATCCAAGCGATGCAAAAGATTATCGATTTTCTTTCACCATCAAAGGTCATATTCACGGACAAGGAGTGGAACTGGATTCGACAACTGAACAACCGTTCAATCGCAAAGATTGAACTTCTCAAGGGTGATAACTTCAGAATCATCACCTCAAGTGCTTCCCTGACACTTGAAAAAGCCTTTTTGGAGTACGCACTACAGGAGGTGCAATAAATGAGTTTCTCTGAACTACGGAATCATGCTTTAGAAAAAATCAGATCATCTCAAAGCTTAGAAGACCTCCAGAGGGTTAAGGCGGAAATATTAGGCAAAAAGGGGCAAATAACACAACTCATGAGGTCAATTGGCAGTCTTCCAAAGGGAGAAAGACCTGAAGCTGGTAAAGTGCTGAATCAACTGAAAGCCGAGCTGGAAAGCGAGATCAAGAAACAAGCAGAACTGCTGCGGCCATTACAACCTGTAGCAAAGAGTTGGATCGATGTAACCCTCCCAGGTGCAAGACGCAGGATCGGACACAGACATCCTGTTCTAAAGACCTTAGATGAGGTGGAAAACACATTCGTGTCCATGGGTTTTGAAGTTGTCGAAGGGCCAGAGATAGAAGACACATGGCATAACTTCGACGCGTTGAACACACCGGAGTGGCACCCCGCGAGAGACGAGCATGATTCGTTTTACATAGATGGAAAAGCACTTTTAAGGACACATACCTCGCCCGTTCAAATTCGAACAATGCTCTCCAATAAACCTCCAATAGCGATCATCTCACCGGGTCGAGTTTATCGAAAAGACTATGACGCAACCCATTTGCCAATGTTTATCCAAGTCGAAGGTCTGTACGTTGACAGGAACGTTACCGTAGCACATCTCAAGTATGTGCTGGAACAATTCGTACGGGAGATCTTCGACATAGACAGGAAGATACGATTGAGACCGAGTTTTTTTCCATTCACTGAACCGAGTTTTGAAGTCGATGTCTCCTG
>QNAO01000144.1 GCA_003641785.1 Thermotogae bacterium | reverse complement strand
TCAGAAAAAAATCATGGGCCTGGGTTTTTCTAATCGTGCTGATCGGTTCCTTTGCACGGAGTGATCACATGTTGTTTGCCGCGCTCGTGTTTGTGCTTCAAGACGTGTTTCTTCACAAAGATAAAAAATCGCTGCTCAGGGGGGGCGTGCTTCTTGGAACTCCGCTGATAATAACTTTTCTACTCACTAAGGTTATCTTTGCAGATTCTGAGTACTATTGTCGTGTTGTTCAACTGACTTATAATTTGACAAATCCCTGGTGCTGGTTCTTTCCAGTGGTATTTCTGATTCTTCCCGCAATTTTTGTGAAGAAAGCCAAAGAAATCCAATTCTTCAAGAGAACATTCTGGTGGATATTTCCCTTCATAGCTTTGAACGTAGCTGTCGGCGTTACGAAGGAAGTGAGGCTTTTTTTACCTTTGCTGGTGTATCTTCTTCCTTTAATGGCTGTGGAGAGTAAGAAATTGTTTTTTGAAAAAGATGGTATATAATAATTACGATAAGTGAATAGAGGTCACCAGAGGGTACCCGTGAGGTGTAAAAGGGAAGCCGGTGCAAATCCGGCACGGGGACGCCACCGTGACCGGGGACGAAACCTGCATAATGCCACTGACGAAAGTCGGGAAGGCGTGGGGAGTAGGATGATCCGGAAGTCGGGAGACCTGCCTTCTGGGCAAGAGGCCACTTTCCTCGTTACCAGGAAGGTGGGAAATTCTTTGTTAAAGGGGAGGTATAAGAATGAAAAAGCTTCTTCTTCTTGTTGCTTTGATGCTGAGTGTTTTCGCCTTTACAGTTACTTTTGTTGACGACGCTGGACGCATCGTTTCATTGGAACGTCCACCTGAGCGAGTCATCTGCGCTGCTCCCTCAGCTACAAAATTTCTCGAATATCTTGCTCTAACCGACAGAATTGTGGGGGTTACCGACTGGGACACGTTTGAATCTGAGAGAATAGGCGATTTGTACCCACTGAATATGGAAAAAATACTAAGTTTGAATCCTGATCTTGTTATACTCTTTGGAGGGTTTCAGTTGCCAGAGGTTACTAAGCTTGAAGAGATGAACATACCATCGCTTGTTCTCAATGCAAACAGCGTAAAAGGAGTACTTGATGATTTGGTGCTGCTGGGTGCGGTATTTGACATTGGGAAAAAAGCCAAGGAGCGCGCTCAGAAATTGGAGCAATATTATCTTAAAATTGCCAAGAAAGCTTACAACATTCCATATAGTGAAAGAGTAAGGGTTGCTTTCATTTCTGATGTTCCCGGACCTGATGTGAAAGAAATATGGACAGGTGGACAGGGTTCGTTCATCAACGAACTCATCACTCTGGCAGGTGGAGTAAATATAGCCTCTGGATTAACGGGACCCAACGGATATTTACCCCTTTCGATAGAGTACATTGTATCTCAAGATCCGGATGTCATAATTGCCACAACGTACAGCTATGGAACGGAACAGCAAGTCATTGAGAAGTTAAAAGAGTACGCTCCATTCAGTGATATTAAGGCTGTAAAGAACTCGAGGATCTATGTGTTCCATGTGGACGAAGTTAGTCTGCCAGTACCACAGACTATTAGTCTTGTGGAAAGGTTCTATAACATATTCTACGGGGAGAAGTGAATTTGACGAGGAAATTCTTAATCGCTTCAGTTCTACTTTTAAGTGCCTTGCTACTGGGAATATGTCTGGGAAGTGTGCATATACCTGTTGCTGAAGTTTTAAGAAGTGTTGTTGAAAAGACACGGTGGAGTCAGATATTGTGGAATGTCAGGTTTCCCCGAGTCTTGCTATCTGTGATAGCGGGAGCAGGACTCTCTGTTGTTGGAAACGCATTTCAGGGACTGCTCAAAAATCCCCTTGTAGATCCTTACCTCTTGGGAATTTCCTCTGGTGCCTCTTTCGGTGCTGTAGTTGCCATATTTCTTGCTGAAGTGCTGAATGCGAGTTTTCTACGTGAAGTTCCAACACTGACCTTCGCATTTGGTATTGTAGCCGCGCTTCTCGCTTTGATTCTTGCAAGAAGGCAAAACACAGTACCAGTTACAGAACTAATTTTGAGTGGAGTGTTAATCAACATACTGTTCAGTGCGGCAACCGTGCTGTTTGTTATGCTGGCAAAGAGAAACATCACCCATGTTTACATGTGGCTCTTTGGAACATTCTCTGGAACAGGGTGGAGGGATATACCTGTTCCGCTTTTGTCAGTGGCTGGTTTTACCATTCTCACTTCTGGGTTAGGAATGCGATTGAACGCTATGTCCTTGGGAGAGACAGAAGCCATGACATCAGGTGTTGAAGTAGAAAAATTGAAGATGCTTGTCTATATAACGGGAACATTCACAACGGCTGCGATAGTTTCCAGAACAGGAATGATCGGCTTTGTGGGTTTAATTGTTCCGCACATGGCCAGAAGAATCTTTGGAAATGATCACAGAATCTCTATACCTACCAGCGCAGTTTTAGGGGGACTGCTTTTGTGTACGTGCGATGTCATATCGCGCACTGCGTTGAGTCCATCGGAGATTCCTGTTGGTGTCATCACCGCTTTTGTTGGTGCCCCTGTTATGTTTGTGCTTCTGAGAAGGAGTGGCAGAAGTGTTTGATGTTGAGGTGCAAAATCTGCTATTTTCGTACTCAAAAGAGATAACACTGAAGGACATCAGCTTTGCCACAGATCCAGGGGATTTTGTGGGGATACTCGGTCCTAACGGCAGTGGTAAAACCACACTTCTGAAGTTAATCGCAGGTATTCTGAAGCCTGATAAAGGAGTAATCAAGATCAAGGGAAAGCGCGTTGATTCGTTCAAGAGGCGAGACTTAGCGCGAATCTTAGGCTTTGTCACGCAGGAACTTTCCCCGTTGTTCAGCTTTACCGTCCATAGAATCATCGAGACGGGTCTGATTCCGCACAAGCCAAGATTGTTTCCATCATTAACAGAATCAGATGAAAATCGCATCAAAGTTGCCCTTCAGAATACAGGTTCGGAGAGTTTCCTGAAACGCTCTTTTCATACGCTCAGTGCTGGAGAACAACGCAGAGTTTCGATAGCTCGAGTGCTTGCTCAAAACACGCCGATCATCTTGGTTGACGAACCTATGGCTCACCTTGATCCAGGACATGTTGTCAGCATCAGCAGGGTTTTGAAAAAGCTTTCAGCAGATGGAAAAACAATCATCGCAGCTTTTCATGATATAAACGCCGCTTTCTCGCTTTGTAATAAAATCTTGTTTCTCAAGAAAGGAAAAATGTACGGCTACGGTAGTGCCAAGGAAATCTTGACCGAAGTTAATTTGGAAAGAGTGTATGGAACGCGGTTTCAGTTGATTAAAGGATCGGATTCGCACTTTTTTGTAGTTCCAAAGTTCCACTAAGAATAAGCGCAGGAAGCCCATGACTTTAGTCGTGGGTAGTTGACAAAGGTGGATCATCAGATTTAAAGGATTAGAGTGGTTCGATACAAAGTTTTTGCGTTGGCTCACACCGATTAGCATATCCGCTCTTCTTGCTACATTAGTAATTCTTTTCTCCTAAGGAAGAAATTATAATCAAGAATCCACTGACGATACTGTGGATTGCAATTCCACTTCTGATCCAGACAATTCTCATCTTTAGTCTGGGATACTTCGTTCTGGCGAGACTGCTAAAACTTTCCTACCACGATGCCGCTCCATCTGCAATGATCGGTGTCTCAAATCATTTTGAGGTAGCAATTGCAACGGCGACTATGCTTTTTGGTTTGTCTTCAGGAGCGGCGTTGGCCACGGCGGTTGGCGTCTTGATCGAAGTTCCAGTAATGCTCATGCTCGTTTCAATATGCAAAAAATACTGTCATCTATTTAAAAAATGCCATTTAGATTTGACGCAGTGTA
>QNAO01000143.1 GCA_003641785.1 Thermotogae bacterium | reverse complement strand
TCCAGTTTATGTTGTATTGACGGAGCAAGCCAACCTTCAGGCTTTTTCCGATTAAGAAAACGTGGCTTACGATACCAAGTCTTACGATAACGCCTGAAACGCCTATATTGTCGCCTCTCAGATAAAAGTTCAACAATATCGTTTCTTAGCTGAACCTCTGATGAATAAACTTCTCGCTTATCTGTTATTGCGGAACACCCCAGGGTGCCATGACCTGGATAACTATTGCTTACCTACAGTAAGCCCCTAGTCAACTAGCTTGCTTACGCAAGCCCCTTCCTGAGCATCAGCGAAGGGAGGGGTAGTTGACCTTTTCACTCCCGTATTAAACCTTCAGCACGAAAACTGTAGTACTTATCTCGTCCAACGATCACATGATCTACAAGCTTTATACCAAGTATATCACCAGCCTGGACGATAGACTGTGTGATCCTTTTATCATCAAGACTGGGTGATGGATCTCCCGATGGATGATTGTGAACTATAATGATAGAACACGCATTGGCCTTTACGGCAAAACGATAAATTTCTCTTGGATGAATCAGCGCCTCATTTGCGATTCCAGAGGTGACATCTTTGTGTGCCAGGACACACAATTTGCTGTTTAAAGCGATAACTCTGAGCACCTCCACTTCTAGAAATCTCATTTCATGGCAATAAGTAAAGACTTTTTCAGGCTTATCCAGTTTTATGCTTTCCACCATAAGCTCGTTGTAGAGCCTCTTTCCCAACTCCATGGCTGCCTTTACTGCCGTTGCTTTCGCCAAACCTATTCCCGGCAACGAAAGAATTTCTGCAATATCAGCATTCGAAAGGTTTTTCAGAGAATTATCAAACTTCTTCATTAACCTTTGTGACAAAGAAGATACGCTGTTACCATTTCCGCCAGTTCTCAAAAGCACTGCGATGAGCTCCGCGTTCGAAAGAGAAGATACTCCCGAATGAATCATTCTCTCACGCGGTTTCAGGACTCCACCACCCCTTGCGGTAAAGATACTGCCACAAAATTCCCAAAGGCAATCCCATTACAGCGAAGAAATCGCCTCTCAAAACTTCCACAAAAGCTCCCCCAAGGTCCTGTATTCCATAACTTCCCGCTTTGCCGTGTGAGTACTCTTCAGCGTAAAAATCTATCACATCCAAGGGAATCTCTCTAAATTTCACCTCGGACACACTCACACTACTCCACACTTCACTTTTTGATAGCAGAGCCACGCCCGTGTAAACACGGTGCCACTTTCCTGAAAGCATCCTCAATTGCTGCCTTGCTTGGCAGATGTCTGTTGGCTTACCCAAAATCCTACCATCAAGCTGGACTAATGTATCTGCCGCAATCACCAAATCTGCCTTCTCTCGATCTGCAACCTCTGAAACCTTCAGCAAAGCCAGCGATTCTACTATTCTATCAGGGCTCACACTCACCTGAAGATAGTCATCTTCCCCTATCTTGGGACTCACTACTTTGAAATCGCGAAGAATCATTTTCAACATTTTTCGACGACGTGGAGAAGATGATGCCAGAACTACTCGCATGTGACCACACTCTTTTCACTATCAGAGCATTCGCAAAGGCCCCAAATGAACCAAGCACAAGCATATAGGGCAGTAGTGCAAAAATAGCAGAACTACCCAGTATTAACCTACCTGCGGTGACCTGCACCATGTTGTTGACTACACTGCCTATGAGGCTCACTCCAAATATTCCAAAAATGCGAAGCTTCCAGGCAACACCTTGCGCAAAAGCTGCCGTTAAATTGCCGAAAAAGCTCATAAAGAACACAGGTCCCAGGAATGTTCCAGTAAAAATCGACCCCAACAGGCTCTTCACTAATGCCACTGAGACTGCTTCCCTGGTACCAAAAGCAATGGCCGCAGCAAGAACCGTGAAGTTAGAAAGCCCCCATCTACCAAAAGGTAGGGGAAATGGTATTAAAGTTTCAATTAAATAAACTGCCGTTCCAATAGCTCCAAGGAGAGCCGTTCTCATAACCCGAACACTGTGATTTACCAAGTCATCACATCCACGCTTTCGTTAGTGTGGACAAACTTCACAACTACCTTATTTGGCACACAGATAATGACGCCACCAGGTCCAACTGTCCCCATTTTCTCACATATTTTCAAAGGACACGTTGAATCTTCAACCCTCACCTTTTCTCCATCTTTTACAACAGAAAGCAATCTTTTACCATTAACAACCACTGGATACACCCCATCGGCACTCGTCTTTAGAACAACTTCACCATTTACGCTGACTTCAATGTATCCTGATCCTTCACCATACGTATGAAAACAAAAGAACATTGCCACTGTTGAAAATATGACTACAAGAATCGCAATATCCCATATTCTGAATAAATTACCTGTCCGCTTCATAAACACTCAGAGAGGGGGATTTTCTGATATTTCTGTCTTTGTCAACTAACAGTACATGTCCCCCTGACTTTGGGAAATCAAGAACAACGTATTCCCAGTTTTTTCCACCAAGTACAAAAGCCGCTGTCGAAAGCGCATCTGCTGTAACTGCAGTGCTTGCAACAACAGTTGCGGACTTAATGCCTCGAGCCGGATATCCTGTCTGGGGATCAAGAATATGGTGGTAGCGAACACCATTTACGATAAAATACCTTTCGTAATCACCAGAAGTCGCCACAGCTCCTGAGTCTAAGTAAAGATATCCAACGCATTCATTTGTATCATCAGGGTCTCTAATGCCAATAACCCAGGGGCGGCTGCCAAATTTTGGGCCGATTATTCTTATATCTCCTCCTGCCTCGACAAAACCTGTGCAATCTGGATCGACTTCTTTCGCGATTTGATAGACTCTGTCGAGAGCATATCCCTTTGCGATTCCACCCAGGTCGATATGAATTCCATTGAGCAGCTTGGCACGACGTTTCTGCCGATCGAGTAGGATATTTTTGTATCCCGTATGTAGCAAAGCAACCTCAATTTCAGAAGAATCTGGGACACGCACATCCTGTTCATCAAGCCGATCAAAACCCCAAAGATGTATTAAATTTCCTAAAGTAGGATCAAAAGCCCCTTCTGTCATATTGGAAAACTTTAGAGCCGCATCTAAGAGAACAAATGTCTCTTCATCCAAATCAACCCAGTCTTGAGATACATTGATTTTAGACAGAACACTCTCTGGATCATTCGCGTTGTACTTCTTGTATATCCTATCAAGTTCTGTAAAAAGCATCTCGGCCAATGATTTGGAGTTGATTTTCTCAGAAGACACATAAATTCTGCAGTAGGTTCCAAGAGTGAAACCGTTGTATTCGTAATAACTCGGCGGAGTTCTCAATAAAAACAGCACAACAAGCGTTGCAACAACTACACTTCCTGTAACAAAAAGCCATAATACCTCTTTATTCAATTTCAGAAGTATCTCACGATCTCTAGCCCGCACTTACTGCACCTGCCTTTTTCATCCAGACCCACAATCTCAACTTCGTAGCCAGTGCGGCGAATTACCATTGTTCCACACTGCGGGCAGAACGTGCTTTCATATTTTTCATTCCAAACGTTTCCAAGGTAAACGTATTTCAGATAGCTTTTCGCAAGCTTGTATACATCACTCATTCTCTTGAGTGACGTCGCCTCTTTTGTAAATTTATAGTTTGGAAAATACCTTGACAGATGGAGAGGAATGCTTTCATCGAGATTTGCTATCCATTTGAACTCCTCTTCAAGCTCGTCGAAGTTGTCATTTTCCCCTTCTATTACAAGTGTTGTGAGTTCAACGTGTATACCATGTTCAACAGCCTTGGAAATCGTTCTAAGGACTGTTTTCAAATCTCCACCCATCTTGCGGTAAAACTCCTCGTTGAATCCCTTCAAATCTATATTCATTGCGTGAATCGATTG
>QNAO01000142.1 GCA_003641785.1 Thermotogae bacterium | reverse complement strand
CACCTACAGTTTCAGCAAAATGAATTGTTACAGGTGCATCGCATTCGAACGCTATGTCTGATATCTTTTTCAAATAACCTTGAGAACAGCTATACATAGCATGAGGACCAAAACCAACCCTCACAAGGTCTTTATAACCGTTCCATTTTTCAAACAGTTGAAGGTTCTCTTCAAGCCTTCCTTGATCGTTACCACTGCCATCGTCAACAAGCCCCCTTGTTACTACTGCTTTCATTCCAAAATTTACAACAGCTTGAGCCACCATTTCCGAATGAAAGTACATATCAAGAAAAGCAATAGTCCCTTTTCTTGCCATTTCCATTTGCGCCACCAGAGTTGCCCAGTACACGGCTTCTTCATCCAATTTGTCTTCAAATGGTAGCACAAATTCGTAAAGCCATTTGTCAAATGGGACATCATCGGCTATTCCACGAGCCAATACCATCGCGGCATGAGTATGCGTGTTCACAAAGCCCGGCATTATCATCTTTCCGGTTAGATCAATATAATCCTGTGATTTAATATCTTTTTGAATACGCTTGATCCTGCCTTCTTCGATTTCCATATCCATCTGCTCTGGATCTGAATCAAAATCTCTTATAACAAAAGCGTTCTTCAAAACAATCGACATTTTCTTCACCACTATTCTTTTTTGAATGTCAAGCCCCCCACCATCCTGGTAAGCTCACTGTTTCGTTCATCTTCAGCCAACACTTTGATACTCATTTGTGTTTTATCTGTTTGTCGCTTTTCCACCACGAAATGTCTGTCAGCAAGACAAGCTATTTGTGGAAGGTGAGTAACCACAACAGTTTGAAATTTGTTTGACACTGTCTTGAGCTTTTCACCCAAGACATTACCAACCATTCCCGATATCCCGGAATCTATTTCGTCAAATATAAGAGTTCCCAGATTCATTTTGTCCGCAAGTACTAGTTCCAATGAGAGCATCAGGCGTGACAATTCTCCTCCCGAAGCAACAGCTCTCACAGGCATTGGTTCAGATCCAGGATTTGTTATGGTCATCAGTTCTACAGAGGTTATGCCAGTGCTCCTCAAGGAGTTCATTCTCAAGAGCTCAAAGTAAAGTTTTGCGTTCATCGATAGATCCTTCAGATGTCGCTCAGCTTCGCTACAGATCTTTTTGCCTGCTTCAACACGGTTTTCATGAAGATTATCAGCGAGCTTAAACGCCTGATCTTGAATTTTCTTAATTTCTTCAGAGATGTTGTTCAGCCTTTCAAAGCGGAGCTTTAGGTCTGCAAGCTTCTGCTTAGCAGAATCATAGTAGTTAACAACATCTTTCATTTCAGGTCCATAGCGTCTTTTCAAGTCGTTGTATATCCACATTTTCTGTTCAAGAGCATCCACATCTTCTTCTTCCAAGTCATCTATAACGTTTCTGCAGAGTCTTGATATCTCGTCCGAACTTCGTAAAAGTTCTGCTATCAAATCACAGAACCCTGAGGGCAGCATTTCTGCATACTTACTTATTTCCCTTTCAAGTTGTCGCAGAGAATTCATAGGTGATAAATCATCGTTTTCGAGAATTTCCATGAGTTCAGAAAGAATTCTTCGCAAGTTTCGTGCTTCGGATGCCTTCTTAAATCTGATTTCAAGCTCTTTTTCTTCTTGCTCCGAAATATTGACTCTTTCAAATCTTTTGACTTCTTCCTGTAAAAACTCTATCTCTCTTTTCAAGTCATTCAAGTCGTATTCCTTTATCTCTTGCTCCATCTTTCTCAATTTTTTATAAACATCAGTGTACAACGCTAACGTTTCCTTGTTACTACCGAATTCATCGAGCATCGATAGCAGGCAATTGTTTCTAAGAAGAGAGTTTTGAGAGTTTTGTGTGTGAAAGCGGGCGAATTCCTGAAGAAGCTCATTCACAATACTACGCGGGTACATTTTACCGTTGATTCGGTGAACCCATCTCTTGCCACCCGAAAGCGAAACTACTACTTCATCTGTTTCCAACCCCATTTCCGTTAGCTTCTCCTTCACTTGGTCACTGGATGAAATCAGGGCTTCAATATAAAACTGGCCTCCAAGATCATAGTTATCCTTCACTCCACAAAGAGCTTGAAGCGCTCGAACAAGAACAGACTTACCCGCCCCTGTTTCTCCAGTTATCACGTTCAATCCGGGGTGAAAATCAATCTCAAATGATCCAAAGAAAAGCAGATTTTCCCCTCTTAGTTTGACTATCATCACGTGCACCTCGCTAAAGAACAGAGTCGAAGATAGCAAGATCAGATGGAATTTTTTTCACGAAGTCTGCCGCTCTTGTTGGCAAGGACAGGTCGTAATTTCGCAACGTTTGATTGATTATGTACAATCGTTCTCTAGCCCTTGTAACAGCCACATAGAAGATTCTCTCTTCTTCATCCATTTTCCCATCCATCAGCGCGTACGCACTTGGGAAATCACCCGGATTAACAGATAAGATAAAAACAACATCCCATTCCAGTCCTTTGGCCTGGTGAACAGTGGTTAAGGTCAACTTACTCTCATGGTCGGTGTTATTAAAATCTTCGCTTATCGTTAAGTCGGTTAGAAATCTTTCCAGCGAACTGTATCGAGAAGCCATTTCTATGAGTGTTTCCACGTCCATTTCTCTGTCCTTAGAATCAGCATAGGTATCTCGCAAGTGTTCAGCGTAGAACTCTTTGAGAATGAAGTCTATTTTACCAGCTACTTCAGGAATTTCAGAGATTCCCTGCAAGAGTTCTCTGAGCTGTTTTAAAGATGTGCTTTTTTTAGAAAGAAACGAATCGAAAATCTCAAGAATGGAAGCTCCCTCTTTTGCTTTTTCAAAAGCATGATCTGCTAATCTGGAGGCAGTCTTTGCTCCTATACCCGGAAAGAGCCTCGCAACACGCATCCATGAGATTTTGTCACGTACGTTGTGAATGATTTTCAAAAAAGCCATTATGTCTTTAATATGCGCTGTCTCTGTGAACTTAAGGCCAGACAGTACTCTAAAATCCATCTGATTTTTCGCAAGCTCAACCTGAATCTCCAGTGAGTGAGAGTGACTCCTGTAAAGTATCGCTATTTCTCTTGGATCAAATCCTTCACTAAGAAGCTTTTGAATTTCCTCCACAACGAAACCTGCTTCTTCGTACCTGTCCCATGTTTTCACGACACGAGGCTTTACTCCGTTCTTTTTGACAGACCTTAACTTCTTAGGGATTGACCCTGATGGTATCACTGCGTTGATAAAATTGACAATGCTGTCTGTGCTTCTGTAATTCGTTTGAATTCTAAAGACACTCGTGTTTGGAACACTCATGAAATCTTTAACATTTTCATATCTCGCCCCGCGAAAAGAGTAAATACTTTGAGAATCATCGGCAACAACGGTGATGTTTTCATGAACTGAGGCAAGGTATTCAACAAGTTTAAGTTGAAGAATATTTGTATCTTGAAACTCGTCAACAAGAATCCACTTGAATCGTGATGCCTCACGCTGTCTAACACGTTCGTCTTGTTCAAAAAGGCTAACAGCGAATACTAAAAGATCATCGTAGTCGACACAATTTTGGTTTCTCTTTTCTAAGGTATACTCCTTGTATATTTCTTCGATTTGAGTGATGAAGTTGTAGTGAGAAGGATTTCTTTCCAGTACAGCTTCCCGAATGCTGACAAGGGTATTCGCTGAGAAGGAAAATATTGATCTGAGAACCGAGGGTGATGGGAACCTCTTTTTCTCGTCGGACCTTCCAACAATCTTGGCTCTCGCGTGTCTTATAAGACTTTTGGAATCCTCCTGATCCAGAATCGTGTAGTTGTTCATCAAACCCATTTTCGAAGCGTATCGTCTCAAAAATGTGTTGCATATATGGTGAAAAGTACCGGCAGTCATATCCT
>QNAO01000141.1 GCA_003641785.1 Thermotogae bacterium | reverse complement strand
TCAGCTAAAGATAGTGAGTTAAAACTTTTGGAAAGAGCTAAAACATTTCTTATAGAAAGGAGAGAAAGGCGGCTCCTTTCCTTCCTTACGGAAGGGGTCTCCACCGCCAGAGTTTAGATGAATCAAAAATGGTGGGTGCGGCAGGAATCGAACCTGCGACCTCTTCCTCGTGAGGGAAGCGCTCTCCCTCTGAGCTACGCACCCATAGCCGTGATAAAATTTTATCACCCGAGACCATTTATTTCAAGTCTTGAAGTTTCGATAGCTTTCAAAAGCTTGATACAGAAAAATGAGCCTTAGAGGTGTTTCGCTTTGAGCACGATGAGAGTTCTTCTTTATTCAGAAAACGCCAAGCTGTTTTCCAAATCCGGAATTGGAATCGCTCTACAACATCAGCAACAAGCCCTGGATCGTGTTGGAGTGGAATTTACGTTGGATTGGCGGAGTGATTACGACATCGCTCACATAAACACAGTTGGACCAGGCAGCAAAAGGGTACTGAAAAACTCAAGAAAAAAGGGTAAACCTGTGGTGTGGCATGTTCACACAACATTTGAAGACATCAGAAACAGCTTTCTTTTCAGCAATGCCTATGCTCGGCTTGTTAGAAGATGGTTGGTAAAGCTTTACTCATCCGCCGATTATCTGATATTTCCAACCAAGTACACAGAAACTCTAATAAGAAACTACGGAGTTGATATTCCAGGTTCCGTTATATCCAATGGTGTTGACACTTCTTTCTTTCAAAGAAACGAAGAATTGGCCCGGCGTTTCAAAAGGGAATACAACGTGGGTTCTTCGTTGATTCTCTGCGTCGGATTTCCTTTTAAGAGAAAAGGAATTCACGACTTTGTTGAAATTGCTACAAGACTTCCAGAACACACCTTCATCTGGTTTGGAGCGAAGATCGCAGGAGTGCTTCCGCCAGCTATTAGAAAAGTGTTGCACAATCCTCCGAAAAATGTTATTTTCCCAGGTTATATCGAACAGAAAAAATTAGTGGGAGCTTACTCGGCTGCAGACGTCTTTCTTTTTCCGAGCTATGAAGAGAACGAAGGAATAGCGGTCTTAGAAGCACTTTCAACACAATGTCCAGTTGTTGTCAGAGACATACCTGTCTTCAACAAATGGCTGGAAAATGGTTTTAATTGTTTAAAAGCGAAAAGTGTAGATGAATTTGCAGAAAAGGTACAGCTGCTTCTCAATGATAAATCTCTTTCAAAAACCTTAGCTATAAATGCAAGGACAACGGCTCTTGAAAGAGACCTGACTTCCATTGGAGAGACGCTGAAGAGTGTTTACGAGAAGATCCTCAGTCAATGACGAGTGAGGTGAAAGTACTGCGCAAAACAGCTTTCAATTTTCTGTTTGCCGTGCTGTTAAGCTTGGTTACACTTGCGTTCATAGTGGGTTTTTCAGATGTCTCTGACATCGTGAGAGCCCTTGGTAGGGTATCTCTTCGATGGGTAATGTTGGTCTTAGTAATGATGGTCTGTGATTGGATCCTTGAATCATTCACGGTGAAGATATTTTCAAATGCATATGATGTCGATATGAAATTTCTATACGCGGTCAAAATCACCCTCATCGGGGCATTTTTCTCCGCTGTCACTCCCTTTTCCACCGGAGGGCAACCAGCACAGATTGCATTCGCGAGTAAGAGAAAGCTACCCCCAGGAAAAATGAGTGCCGTTCTTGTATCAAGGTTCATAGTTTACCAGATAGTGATAACACTGCTTGGAATCGTTGGAGTTTTTGGAGCATACAGAATCCTTTCACAAAACATCACAAAGCTTGCCCTTTTGGCTTTTCTTGGATTTGCTTTGAACGCAGGAGTACTCATGTTCTTAGTGATATTTTCCATTAACAGAAAGCTGGCAGAAAAGTTCGTTCTCGTTATCTTTAAGCCTTTTCTTTTCTTCAAAATCGTTAAAAACCCCATGAAAATTACCCGGAAAATTGTGGAACAGGTAAAGCTATTTCACGAAGGAATGAAAATCTCTGTCAAAAAACCACAGCAACTGGCTTTAGCCCTTAGTGCAACCATGGTGCAAATTCTTATAAGAGCATCTATGCCTTTCTTTGTGGCAACATCTCTGAGAGTCAGTTGTAGCTATGGCGATGTGCTGATTTTTCACTTGGCGTTGTTTTTGGTCGTTTCAATGATTCCAACTCCTGGTGCAAGTGGGGCTTCAGAAGGAGGATATGTTCTGTTCTTTCAAAGTCTCTTTGGTCAGAACACAGTTGCTACTCTACTCGTATGGAGATTTTTCACCTACTATATTAACATCGCTGTGGGTGGAGTGGCAGCTATTCAAGAAACGAGAAGACTTGCAAGTCAGTCTAAGTCAGCATAAAACTGAACATCTGTGATCCTTGAAAATGTGAAGTGATAGGGTATAATAATGTAAAGGTAAAGTGAATTGAACGTTTCAGGGGAGTGGTAGCAGTGGAAGATGTAATTGTTCTGAGGCTGAACGATCGAAAAATTGACATTACTACTGACACGCCTTTTGTTGTGATATTGAGAGATCTCATGTACGATGGCGACTGGATAGCAATGAAGGAGGATTTCAGAAATCGAAAGGACATACTTACTGAAATCGAGAAATGCGAACTTATCGAGGAGCAGGTTGCCTTGATAGGTTCAGAGGTCTATGAACCGGTGCTATTTGAAGAGTTTTCAGAATGGCTTCAAAAGAAGCGCATTCCTTACTCGTTCTTCTCCCACGCTTCCTTGAGTGGGCTTTACGATTTGGCGCTGGAATACGCCGATAAAGGATTTTATGGAACCTCGCATTCAATCATAAAGCTCATGCTCGAAATAGACAAGAACTACGCTCCAGCTTATGAACTTTGGGGATCACTACTTTTGGAACAAGGAAAATTTGAAGAAGGTATAAGATATCTTGATAAGGCAATAGAAATAGATCCGTGGCTTGTTGAAGCTTATTCTTCACTTGGTGAAGCTTACTACAATTTGGGAGATTACAAACGAGCAGCTTCTTACTGGGAAAGGGAAATAGAGTATGCTCCGGATAACAGATTCACATATTTCATGATCGCTGATGCCTATGGAAAGATGGGATCTTATGAAAAAGCGGCTGAAATTCTCGAAACGCTTTTGGATGTTGATGAAAAGAGCATTCTTGGTATGTACGAACTTTCCGAAATATATGAGAAACTCGGAGATAGCGAGAAAAAAGAAGCTCTTGAAAAGAAAATACTCAATTCCAAGCCACACTACACCAGTGATATTGAAGCATGGGCTCGCATTCAGTTAAAACATGGAAATTATAAGGTTGTAGAAGAAGTCATCAGTGAATTAATGAAAACCTCAAATATGAAAGCCCATTTGAAACTGCTCCTTATAGTACCCTATCTCAAACAAGGAAAAGTGGAAGAAGCAAAAGAACTTCTCAGAGAAATCAAAGAGCAGAACGTTTGGTACTTCTATGGAAAGAAGGAATTGTTCCAAGAATTTCTGAGCAGAGAGGAAATGCAAATTTGTGGAATTACTTAGCTCTCGGATTGGGTATGATCATCGGGAGTTTCTTGAACGTGGTGATATATAGGTTGCCGAAGGAGGGTTTGAGCGTTGTTAACCCTCCTTATTCCGTATGTCCTTCATGTGGTTGCAAGATTAGATGGTATGACAACGTTCCAATCCTGAGTTACATACTCCTGACAGGTAGATGTAGAAATTGCAAGACAAGAATTTCACTCAGATACCCTTTCGTGGAAATATGCTGCGCAGCCGGATTTTTCATCAATGCTGTTCTAAGTGAAAATTTTCTCGAATTCACCGCACTTTCTGTGATTCTCTCCTGCAGTCTTATCATAGCTTTCATCGATGCTAAATACATGTTGATACCAGATGT
>QNAO01000140.1 GCA_003641785.1 Thermotogae bacterium | reverse complement strand
TAACCTTTCAAAGCCCCTGCTAAGATACCCTTTATGAAATACCTGCCTAAGAATAGGAAGAAAAGCAACGGTACGACAATACCGATCAAAGCTGCGGCCATTTGGAGATTGTACAGTGCAACGTAACTTCCTTTTATCTCCGCAAGCTTGACTTGAATGGTAGTGGTACTTGGCGTTGAAAGTGTCAAAGCGATCAAGAACTCGTTCCAGATTTGAGTGAAAACCATTATCGCGGTGGAAGCGTACGCTGGCAAGGAAGCTGGAGAAACAATTCTGAAGAATATTTGTAGCTTGTTTGCACCATCAGATTGGGCAGCTTCTTCGAGTTCTCTTGGAAAGCTCAGAAAAAAAGAGCCCATCAGAACAGAAGCAAGGGGAATGTTGAGTATACTATAGCTGAAGATTAAGCCAAAGTGGGTCAGTGCGAATCCAGTTTTGGCAGCTATTTGAACAAGAGGGATCATAACAGCTTGGTAAGGTAAATACAGCGTGATGCCAACGAGGATAAAGAAGATTCTTACAAAGCGAGATTTACTCCTGCTTAAGTAGTAACCTCCCATTCCTCCCACAAAGGTGCACAGCGCAGTTACAGTACCTGAGACAATCAATGAGTTTTTCATCGATGGAAAGATTTTGACAAATGCCTGTTTGTAATTATCGAGTTGTGGTGATAGAGTTGGTAAAAGGTACTGCCTTTGACTGATCTCCACTGGCGTTTTGAGTGAAGTTACTATCATAACGTATATGGGGAGCAAATAAACCACTGAAAGCACCAGAATTATAACCATAATAACGATCTTTATGGGCCTTCTCGCTCTCACGCGAACCACCTCTTGAAGGCATAAAGCGTGTAAGGAATGATGATCATGAAAGCCATGATGAAGATGATCATGCTCAAACAGGCACCAAGTGAGACAAGGTGCTGCTGGAATGTCGCAATGAACATGAAGAACGCAAGAACATCTGTTGAGTAACCCGGACCACCGAACGTAACTATGTAAACAATATCAAACACCTTTAAAGCGGATATCAACAGTAAACTACCTAAAATCAGCAGTCCACTTCTAATGTTTGGAACAATTATTTGAAAGAGAATCCTGGTTTTCGAAGCTCCATCTACCAGTGCGGATTCTATCATTTCTTGAAGTTCCGAGCTCCTGAAAGCGGATTGAAGTATGATAACAGCGAGTCCAAGGAACTGCCAGATAAAGATGAGTATCAGCCAGTAAGTGGCTGTCCTCGGATTTGCCGTGTACATACTTTTGAGAAAGTCTAAACGCAGCGTACTGAATATGGTGTTTAAAACCCCTTTGTCAGGTTGGTAAATCCATGACCAGATAGTTCCGGTTACAACAAACGACATTGCCGATGGATACAATATCAAAGTTCGCAAGTAGGTCTCTATCTTCTTTAGGTTCGACATTTCAAGAATATAGGCGATAACCAAAGCTAAAAATAGAGTTGGCAAAACGCCCAGTGTTAGCCACTTTAGGTTGTTCATAAAATCGGTCCAAAACCTGTCCATAGTGAACATCATTTTGTACCATTTCAGTCCAACGAACGTGTAGTTTGGTGAAACTCCCTTCCAATTCGAAAGGGACGTGTAGAATGTCCAAAACAGCATAACATACAGCAACACAACGGTTATTAGAAGTGGTAGCAGTAGTACAAACATCGCAAGGGAATCAGAAGTTATCAGCTTCTTTTTCTTCATTCCAAGACCTCCACAAAGAAATTACAAAGAGGCAGGGGAAGTCCCCTGCCTCTTTCGTAGCATCATATCATCATGGCCACTTATACCACGCTGCTTCTTTCTCGACTTCATAGACAGTGAACAGATCTGCAACTGTTGAAATAGTTGATTTGATATCTGGTGATGCCATGAATGCAGCGATTGCATCCCAGTAAGCTTGAGTAAAACTCATAGGCGCAATGCTGCCGTGTTGATCGAGTATCAGTTTTCCAGGATTTGTTCGCACGTATTCTTGCAACTCTTGTCTGATGGGATCGGGGAATTCTTTCGGATCGATATCAATTCTGGCAAAAAGACCGCCTTGTGTAACGTCTGTCGGTATCTGCAAATCGGGAGAAGCAACTACTTTCAGCCAGTCCCTGGCCGCTGTTGGATTCGGTGCCCCCACAGCGATACCATATGTGTCTGGGTGGAATAAAAGGATTCTTTCAGGTTCCTGCGGGAATGTCACTGCACCGAAATTGATGCCTGGTTTCCAACCACGACTCTGGAAGTAACCAATTGCCCATGTACCCATCAACACCATTGCCGAATCTTGTGACACAACGAGACCGCAAGACTCGTCCCATGTAAGGGTAGCGTGGTAAGGATATGTGTAGTCTAACAACTGCTGGAGCATCTCGAGAGCCTTTTCAAAAATAGGATCATTCTTAACATCTATTAACCCCTTGTAAAGCTTGACATAGTGCTCAGGTCCTCCTACTTCCAGCAGCATGCTGTCAAATACAAAAGCGGCTTCCCACTTTTCTTTGCTTCCGAGTGCGAATGGATACATATCAGGGTGAGCAGCTTTGATTTGTTTTGCCACTTCAATCAGTTGAGCAAAGTTCTTCGGTGGAGTTAATCCAAGTTCATCAAATAGGTCCTTGTTGTAGTACAAAATGTTCTGTATATGCATGTTCAGGGGTACAACGTAAGGATGACCGTTGATTGTAACGGCATTTGCCAGTGGCTTTGGAATAACTGACCAGTAGTCAAGCTCAGTCCACAAATCGTCGAGAGGCTCAAGATACTCCGCATCCACGTAGGATTTCAGCTCTGCGCCGCCAAGTGTTTGCCACGTGTCGGGTGGCATATTTGCCGCCAACCTCGCCTGCAATACGACACGGTGACTAACTCCACCACCACCTGCTACTGGGTTTTCAACAACCTCGATGTCTGGATACTTCGCTGCGAGAGCTTCAAACATGGCATCAGCCGCTTCTCGCTCTCCTCCGGCTGTCCACCAGTGAAAGATCAGTAATTGTCTTTCAGCCGCAACACCCATAGCCGCCATGAGTAGCAAAAATATACCAACAGCAACCCATGTCCGTTTCACTACAAATCACCCCCTCAGCTGAGGTGATACACACCTCAGGTTAAATATTGTAGCTTTCCGTTAATATAATTTTACCATACAGAATCAAGTTACAATCAGTTGCTGTAAACTTATCGCTGTGTTTACATCTTTCATGCAACTCTCTCAGATATCTGTGTGTCAGAACATAACCGGAGCTATTAGTGAGTTTTCACGAGGAATAACCGCAGGAAGCCCACAACTTTAGTAGTGAGAGGAATGCAGTATCTCCACTTCTTCCTTTCTAATGATCATTTCATTCAACAGGTGGCATAATTAATTTTGAGGAAGGTAAAAATTATGCTTTGCACCCTCCTTACCCTGCGAGGCAGAATTAAAGTTCCTATGGTTATTAGTGACTACCACAAAGATTTACTTTGCGGCAACCGTGTCCATGGGCAAACAGACTTGATATTGCAAAACGGTGTTTTCTATCTCCTGCCTGCTGTTGAAGTACCTGAACGTATACCTAATTCCAAAAATGGTTTTATAGGCGTTGACCTTGGCATTGTCAATATTGCCGTTGACAGTACAGGAGAAGTATTCTCTGGCAATAAGGTTAACTGACTTCGTGACCTTCTCTCATCCTCTTAAGGGAATGAGCTTCCTCCTTCATTGAAGCAAGCTTACACGAATATGTGGGTTTGAGACCAAAGTCGCTTCTCATCGTTCTGTCTGAAAACGAAAGTTTATGCACCTTACCACAGACATAGCATTCTTGTCTTGTAGGTTCAAACCTGTCTAAAAGAACAGGCGTCTCAAGGCTGTTTTTCAACCTCGATTTCAATCCATCTATCG
>QNAO01000139.1 GCA_003641785.1 Thermotogae bacterium | reverse complement strand
GTATCAGCAATCCCTTTTGCAACGGAGTACATTGCCTTTTCTGTATTTCCGTACATAGAGGCATACAGAAGCGTGATTCCTTCCTCAGAAGGTATTGACGAATATGTGGCCCATCTTTTGTACAGCTTGATAGGTTCTGATGGATGTGTTTTCCACACGAGCCCGTGTGATGGCGCAATTATCTTAATAGGAACAGATTCAAGCTTTTCTGCCGTCTTGATAACTTGGCGGCTGAAGGTGGCAACAATATTGCTGTAGTATCTCAGCATTTCTTTTCTGTAAAATTCTAAATCCACAGAGTCATCATCGAATATTGTTCCCCGAAGAGCGCCATAACTCCCAAAGGCATCGCAAGAAAAGAGTATACAGTCGTTCTTTTCGTAAGTCATTATCGTTTCAGGCCAGTGGACAAACGGAGTGTAAAAAAACTTGAGAGTTCTTTCGCCAGTGGAAAGTTCGTCGCCATCTTTAACTACGGAAACGTTTTTTTCTATTCCGTAGAAGGCTTTAAGTAGCTTCTTACCCTTTTCTGAAACGAGAAATGTCACATTTGGTGCCACTCGCCTTATAGTATTCAACGCCCCGGTATGGTCAGGTTCGAGGTGATTTAGAACAATGTAATCCAGCTTCAAGGTTGGCAGTATCTTCTGCACGTTATCCAGAAAATCATCTGTCTTCATATCCTTGACCAAATCCACAAGAACGGTTTTTTCATCTTTGATCAGGTATGCATTGTAGGAAACGCCTTCCTGAAAAATCGGCCATAAACCTTCAAACAGTTCGGTCGTTCTATCATTGGCTCCAACCCAATAAATAGATTTCACTATTTCCACAGGACCCATGTACCCACCCCCATTTTCCAGTTCAATATCTCTTCAATACAGATTTCAAAATGCTTTTCTTAAACATTCTAACACGTGGGCTGAAATTCAGCGATGAAACCTTGCAAGAAGAAGCAGACTGGGAATTCTTAAAGATCGTCTTGTAATTAAGTGGTAAAATATCTGTAGTCAAAATCTGGAAGGGGGAGTAAGGATGAAGAGATTACTGGTTTTGATGCTGTTAATTGCAGTGATATTCGTGTTTCCCGTTAGGCTCACTATACTGCACGTCAACGACACCCATGGGCATGTGTGGCCTTTCAGTGAATACCAAAACCCGGACATAGGAGGTTTTGCAGTTATTGCGAACATTGTGGAACAGATTAGGCAGGAGGTCGAATCAGAGGGAGGTCACGTGATATTCCTTCATGCTGGCGATATAAACACCGGTGTACCTGAATCGGATCTCCTTGACGCTATGCCCGATATCGTTGCTTTGAATATGATGAAACTGGACGCAGTGGTATTGGGAAATCATGAATTTGATAACGAAAAAGATGTTCTCGCACGGCAGATGAAAGTGGCAACTTTTCCTTTCTTGAGTGCGAATTTTAACGATCCAGAGGAAATTGTCGTACCTGAACCATATGTCATAAAAGATTTTGGTGATGTGAAAGTTGCCATATTTGGCTTGACAACAGAAGAAACAGCGATACTTGAACCGTTGTATCTGAATGGAGCAACTTTCTCCAACGCAGTGGAGGTTTCAAGAACGTTAGTTCCGGAATTGAAAGAAAAAGCTGACGTTGTAATCGCATTAGCTCATCTTGGTTGGGGTGGCTCCCATGAAGGGGATTATACAACAAGCAAAGAGCTCGCAGAGCAGGTTGATGGAATAGATGTAATTGTAGACGGTCATTCTCATACAAAGTTCGGTGAAGCTCCTGTTGTTAACGATACGATTGTTGTTCAAGCTTGGGAATGGGGCAAGTACGTTGGAAGACTCGATCTTGATGTTGAAAACGGTGAAATCGTTTCCTGGTCATGGAAAACCATACCTGTGAATTTGAAGGTTTACAAGGGTAAGGATGATGCCGGTAAAGAGATCTACGAGTACGTTGGAACACCTTTTGAAAAAAACTTTTATGTTGAGACTGTGCTCGATTATTTCAAGTCCCTTGGTGACGAAAAACTGAACACAGTTGTTGGTCACACAAAGGTTCTCCTCTTAGGGGAAAGGAGTGAAGTCAGGTCTAAGGACACGAGCTTGTCTAATTTGATCTGCGATGCGATGAAGTGGAAAGCTGGCGCAGATGTGGCTTTCACAAATGGTGGTGGAATACGGGCTTCGATTCAAGAAGGAGACATAACCATTAGAGATATTCTGACAGTGTTGCCATTTGGAAATACCCTTTATGTTCTCAAGATGACGGGTTCACAAATGATGGAGGTTTTGAAATACGCCGCGTCCCTACCAGAGGGCAAAGGCGCCTTCTTGCACACGGCGGGACTTACTTGGAAGAGTGTAAACGGTGAAGTTATGGAAGTCAAAGTAAATGGAGAGCCGCTGCAGATGGATAAGACATACGTGGTTGTTACCAATAACTACATGGCCAGCGGTGGAGATGGTTACTCAATGTTCGTTGATTTGCCTGGGTACGATACTGGTTTCAGACTGGACGATGTTGTTGTTGAGTATGTGGAAAAAGCCCTTGGTGGCATGATCGAAAGTTATGATAGTGAACTGAGGTACGTAAGAGAATAAAAAACAGGGGGCAAAGCCCCCTGTTTTTCATCGCTCTCCAATCATCGTACCCGGTATTCGAAGTTTCCTTTCTATTGCCAAGAATATTTCGGCAAATCCCCATACTACGGCAAGGTATATGATAGCAGTTAGCAGATACACCTTGAAGAACTCAAAATTTCGACTGGCAATGAATTTGGCTTGAGCCATCATTTCAGGAGCTCCGATGATGTACGCGAGCGAGGTATATTTCAGCAGATAAATGAACTCGTTTGTCCATGATGGTATAACACGGCGAAGAGCCTGAGGCAGGATAATTGTCCGAACAGCTTGCCATTTTTTCATACCAAGTGAGAGAGCAGCTTTCATCTGTCCAGCACCTATCGATTGAATAGCTCCTCTTATGTATTCAGCTTGGTATCCTCCACTGTTGATACTGAAGCCAATAAGAGCGGCCATCAAAGGACTCAGCCTTATGCCGTAAACTGGTAGCCCGTAGTAGAGAATAAACAACTGGACCAACAGTGGGGTACCTCTGATCAGCTCTATGAAAGCAGATGAAAGAAATCTAATGGGTTTGTTCGCATAAATTTTGCTCAAACAGAGGATTATTCCAAGAAAGAGCCCTATAAATACTGATATCAAGGTCATTTCCAACGTAACAGCGAGTCCTTGCAGCAGCTTTGGAGTGGAAGCCGTAAGTATTTCATAGAAACTCATTGCTTTTTCTCCTCACCGTATAGCTCAGTGAGCTTGTTCAAAAACTGGCGCGTTCTTTCCTTTTCGGGACTGGAAAAGAGCTTCTGAGGAGGCCCCTTTTCCACGACAACGCCTTTTTCCATGAATATGATTTCGTCTGCCACGGCTCTGGCAAATCCCATTTCATGAGTCACGACGAGCATTGTCATACCGTTTTTTGCAAGGTCAATCATTACACCAAGGACTTCGCCGATGAGTTCGGGATCGAGCGCAGATGTTGGTTCATCAAAGAGCATTAATTTTGGCTTCATGGCAAGTGCTCTGGCTATGGCAACTCTCTGTTTTTGACCACCGGAGAGTTGTGAGGGGTACAGTTCCGCCTTGTCGGAGAGTCCCACTCTATCGAGCTCTTCCAGCGCTATTCGAGTTGCCACTTCCCTGGGTACTTTTTGAACCTTCAGCAAGGCTATTCGAACATTATCCAGGGCATTGAGATGGTTGAAAAGATTAAAATCTTGAAACACAAATCCTATTTTCTGGCGCATCGAAACAACGTTCTTCTGAGTGATTTCTGTGTTTTCCAACCATATTTTGCCACTGTCGGGTTCGGTGAGACGGTTTATAC
>QNAO01000138.1 GCA_003641785.1 Thermotogae bacterium | reverse complement strand
TCATTCTTTCGATTTCTGAGCTGGACCTTATCCTAATCACTTTCTCACCCTTTTCAGAACATTCAGCACCATCTGTGTTACGTCTTCATCACCATTTTGAACAGTTATCGTGAACAGAATTTCCCTCTGCTTGTAAAACTCTATTAGAGGCGCTGTTCGTTCGAGATATACTTCATACCTACGCGTAACAACTTCTTCTTTGTCATCGTCACGTGTAATCAGTTTAGAACTACAACCATCACAGATTCCTTCTTTACTGGGAGGCATCGTAATCAAGTTGTATATTCGTCCACAGTGAGGACATATTCGTCTATTTGTGAGCCTTTTTACTACTATTTCTTTTGGTACCTCGAGCAGGATCACCGCATCGATCTTCTTTCCATCTTCTTTCAACAAATTTTCCAGCGACTCAGCTTGTGATTTCGTTCTTGGATAACCATCAAAGATAAATCCATTATGGCACTCCGGCCTTGCTAATTTTTCTCTAACTATTGCATTCACCAAATCATCCGGTACCAAAGCCCCAGAATCCATGATGTCCTTAACTTTTTTTCCTAATTCCGTGCCAGCAGCCACAGCTTCTCTAAGCATATCCCCGGTAGATATCTGCGGAATACCAAATATCTTAGCGAGATCCTTTGCAAGAGTGCCTTTTCCAGCTCCAGGAGCTCCTAAGAGTATCAAATTCATGTCATCTTCTCCCTTTGATTCTGCCCTTCTTAACAAACCCTTCGTAATGCCGCATTATGAGGTGCGCCTCCATTTGCTGCACGACATCAAGAGCAACGCCAACAGCTATAAGTGTAGACGTACCCCCAATGATGATATTCACCTTTGTAACACCCTGCACAATATATGGTAACAAAGCTATAACGACAAGAAAAACTGCACCCATGAAGGTGACTCGACTCGCCACTCTTTGAATGTGCTGCTCAGTAGGTCTTCCCGGTCTTATTCCAGGTATAAACCCGCCGTATTTTCTGACATTCTCTGAAATATCGTGGGGATCAAAGATCACCATGCTGTAGAAATAGGTAAAAAAGAAAACCATTGTCCCGTACAGAACCATGTAGAACATGCTACCAGAATTGAACAGCCGCTGCAATGTTTCCCAACCTGCCATTTGAGCTATTGCTCCTGGGATCATGACGATAGCGCTTGCAAAAATTATGGGAATAACACCACTTTGATTGACTTTAACGGGAATATGTGTGGAAGCTCCCCCATAGACTCTTCTTCCAGAGACCCTGCTGGCATACTGAATGGTAATCCTTCGCTCGGCCTGCTGGACGAATATTATTCCAGCCACAGTCACAACGGCAATAGCCAGAAGGAAGATCCAACCAAAGACATTCAGCCTGCCAAGAAGAGCCTGTCCAAAGTAACTGGGATATCTGGCAACAATTCCCGCAAAAATAAGGACAGAAATTCCATTTCCTATTCCCTTTTCGGTAATTCTATCTCCAATCCACAATAAGAACATCGTTCCCGCTAACATTGATAGCGTAGAAACCATAATAAACGTCCATGAATTCAATCCGTACGCAACTATATCAGGATTCTGACTAACCAAACTGAAGGAAACAATGAAAGACTGAAAACCACCAAGTATTACTGTCAAATTTCTCGTATAACGTGCAAATTTCTTTCTCCCTTGTTCTCCCTCTCTCAGCATTTCTTTCAACTTGGGCATAACAGATGAGAGGAGCTGCAAGATTATCGACGCGTTTATGTACGGAGTCACACTCATCGCAAAAATTGAAAAATTTCTGAGCGCTCCTCCGGTGAAAACGTCGTAAAAACTCAGTATTCCACCTGCTCCGCTCTCACCAAAGCGTTTGAACGCTTCCCCCCACGCCTGAAGATTAATTCCAGGTATTGGTACGTATATCCCAAGGCGAAACACAATGAGAACGGCTATCGTAAAAAGGATTCTGCCCCGCAATTCTGGGATCTTGAAAGCATTTCTCAAAGCTTTCCACACATTAGATCACCTCGGCTTTTCCGCCAACCATTTCTATAGCTTCCTTTGCTCTACTGCTGAACGCATGGGCTCTCACAGTTATCGGCTTTGTGAGTTCACCACGCGCAAGAATCTTAACGCCATCGTTCAGTTTCCTGACAATTCTGAGTTCCATAAGCTTTTCGACTGTTACCACATCACCGGCAGAAAATTTGTTCTCAAGTGTTCCTATATTGACAACAGAGTAAAATTTTCGATTAACGTTTTTGAATCCTCTCTTTGGAAGCCTTCTGTAAAGCGGTGTTTGTCCTCCTTCAAAACCTGGACTGACTTTTCCTGATCCTCTTGATTTCTGTCCCTTGTGTCCTCTGCCGCTTGTCTTACCATGACCAGATGCGATACCTCTTCCTACACGCTTCCTTGATTTTATGGCACTTGGACTCGGTCTTAGGTCTTCAAGCCTCATCTGGCATACCTCCTGTCTCTTCAACAGCAACAAGATGCCTGACTTTCCTTATCATTCCCCTGATCTGCGGTGTGTCATCTTTCTCCACGCAGCCATGAAGTTTCCTGAGCCCCAGCGCCTTCAGTGTTGATCTCTGATCCGACTTGTACCCAATAGGGCTCTTGATCAGTTCTATTTTTAACTTACCAGCCATATCTCAAGCCTCCTTTTTTCGACCGTAAATGACCTGGCTGACGGGGATATCCCTGAGCTTAGAGGCTTTTGCAGGTGAAACTAATTCCTTCAGGCCACGAATAGTAGCTTTAGCAAGGTTCACAGATTTTGTTGATCCAAGGCATTTTGTGAGAACATTCTGGATTCCTGCCAATTCAACAACTGCTCGCACAGTACTTCCTGCAATAATTCCCGTACCTGGAGCGGCCGGTTTCAAGAGAACTTTTGATGCATCCTGAACGCCATAAACTTCGTGAGGAATTGTGTGCTTATAAAGAGGCACTTCGATTATCGAGGCCTTGGCATCGGCTATAGCTTTTCTTATGGCTTCGGGCACCTCTCTGGCTTTTCCAATTCCTATTCCAACCTTACCATTCCTGTTGCCAACCGCAGCCAGAACTCTGAAGCCCAGCGTTTTGCCACCCTTTGTTACCTTGGCGGTCCTGGTTATCTCAATAACTCTCTCTTCAAATTCTTCTACCTCTCTTTTAAGATCTCTTTCTTCAAACACCTGACTCATCAGTTACACCTCCTCAAAACTTCAGGCCGGCCTCGCGCGCTCCATCAGCCAGTTCCCTAATACGTCCGTGAAACTTGAAACCACCTCGGTCAAAAACGACACGCTCTATGCCTTTTTCAGCAGCTCTTTTTGCGATGAGTTTACCAACCTCTCTTGCCGCCTCTTTTGCCCATGTCTTAGTTATCGTTTCCCTCAAGTCATGATCAAGAGTAGAAGCACTTACAATTGTGAACCCTCTTGTATCATCTATTATCTGAGCGTATATGTGCTTTTCACTTCGAAAGACAGATAACCTGGGCCTCTCAAGCGTTCCAAAAACCCTCTTGCGAATTCTTAGATGACGCTTTTTTCGCTTTAGTTGTCCATCAATTTTCTTTATCACATCATCTGCCCCCTTTATGCTTTCTTTCCTTCCTTCTGTCTGACAAACTCACCCTTGTATCTGATACCCTTTCCGCTGTAAACGTTTGGTTTGCGCCACGATCTTATAAGCGCGGCGAACTGCCCAACAGCCTGCTTATCTATACCTCTAACAACAATGCTTGCTGGATTGGGAACTTCAACAGTAACACCTTCTGGTGGTTCAATAACAACAGGGTGAGCATACCCGAGCTGCAGAGAAATCTTATTACCTTGCATTTGAGCACGATATCCTACTCCAACGATTTCCAACTGTTTTTCAAAACCTTTAGTTACTCCCTCAATCATATTTCTTATCAATGACCAGTATGTTCCTTGAAAGCTTTTCAAGATCTTC
>QNAO01000137.1 GCA_003641785.1 Thermotogae bacterium | reverse complement strand
GATTTCAAGCCAAAGATCAGGCATGTTCCCGATATTCTTGCGCTTGAGGTAATGAGATATGTTCAGGAAAAGAAGGGGTTGATGTGAGTTTTTCTGAGCATACGAAAAGTGAGTTGTGTACAGTTGAATCTTCTGAGGAAATTCAAAAGAAGGCTGAGATTATTGGTTTTCTAAAGGCCAAAGGTTCTTTCCGGATCTCCAGCGATTTAACAAGCGTAACTCTTGAGTTACCAAGCATTTCTGTGGCAAGAAGACTGCTTGGTTTGCTCAAAGAAGTTGCATCAGTGGATCACAAAACGGTTGTGGTAAAGACAAAACGACTTCAAAAACGCTCTAAGGTTGAGATCGATCTTTCGGTAAGCATTCTTGATTTCCTTGATATTTCCATTGTGGATCTTGATGCAGATGATATCTTTGATTGGATCAGTTCTGATCCAGTTTGCTTTGGTTCGTTCTTGAGAGGCTTCTTTCTGGCTTCTGGTTCAATGATAGATCCTGTTAAAGGATATCATCTCGAGTTGATTTCCTATAGCCAGGATCTTCTTAAATCGGTGGCAAAGGCTCTGGATAGCAGGTTTGGCATTTCCTCACAGATCACCAAACTGAGATACTATTACCGTCTTTCGGTACGGAAATATCAAGAGTTGATAGAAGTGTTGCACTTAATGGGAGCCCCATTGTCTGCAAAAAGAGTAGAGGACATTGTTCAAAGACGACTCATTGTTTCTGATGTGAACAGAAGCATGAATTTTCTCTCGGCGAACGCTGATAGAATAGGAGTGAGCAATGCGAAGCAAATTCGGGCAATACAGGTGATAGATGAAAAGATAGGTCTGGATAGTCTTGAAGACGAGTTGCGTCTCCTCGCTGAGCTTAGGCTTCAGAACGAAGATCTCAGCTTGAGAGAGTTAGGTGAAATGATGAATCCACCCATGAGTAAGTCTATGGTTTACAGCAGGATTCGCAAGCTCATAGAAACGGCTGAATCTCTTGAAGAGAGGGGAAAGAATTGAAGTGCCCTCATTGTGGGTTTCCAGATAGTAGGGTTCTTGATTCACGCCCAACTCTTGAAGGAACGGCGATCAGGAGAAGGCGTGAATGCCCTTCGTGTGGAGCTCGTTTCACAACTTATGAACGATACGAATTTCTGCCAGTAGTTGTCGTGAAAAAAGATGGTCGAAGGGAGATGTTTGACAGAGTCAAGCTTCTGACTAGCATTCTGAAAGCTTGCCAGAAGAGGTCTGTTCCTTACGAGGTTCTGGAAAAACTTGCTGAGGAAGTGGAACTAACACTTCAGAAGCAAGGTGTTACAGAAGTGTCATCAAAAGTGATAGGTGAGCTTGTAATATCAAGGCTGAAAAGCATAGATCAGGTAGCCTATGTGAGATCTGCGTCTGTTTATAAAGATTTCAGAGAAGTTGACCAATTTCTTGAAGTTGTTCGTGAATTGAAACACGTCCAGGAGGTGGACAAAAGTGGCTAAGAAAAGTACCATTTATTTGACAAAAGAAGGATACGAGAAATTCAAAAAAGAGCTGGAAGAGCTCAAGCAGAAGCTGATGTATGAAATATCTGAAAGGATAAAAGAAGCCAGGGAATTGGGAGATTTAGCTGAAAACACTGAGTATGACGAAGTCAAAAATGAGCAGGGAAGAATAGGCAGCAGAATAGTGGAACTGGAGCAAATATTGAACAACGCGGAAATAATCGAGGGCACGGATTCGAATGTTGTGTCTGTTGGAAGCTGGGTGCTGATAAGGAATCTAAATACAGGAGAAGAAAGATCAATACGAATTGTGACACCGCAGGAAGCAGATATTTTTTCCGATAAAGTGAGTACTGACTCACCTGTGGGAAGATTGCTTGTGGGACGAAAAGCTGGTGATGTGGTGAGATTGAAGACCCCGGCAGGTTTGGTTAGATATGAAGTGGTAGGCATAAAGGCGGAATGAGGTGGTTGTGTGATCCAGGAAATCAGAAAGCAAAGAACCCAGGAGATAGAGGAGCTTCGAAAGAATGGTATTAATCCGTATCCATACAAGTTCGAAAAAACGCATACAACTAAGAGTATTAAAGAGTTGTACGGCTCTCTTAATTCTGGAGAAATGAGGGAAGAGGATAAGGTTTCCACTGCTGGTAGAGTTATGGCGGTGAGAATTCACGGAAAATCCTGTTTTTTCACCATAAAGGATTTTTACGGCCGACTACAGGGTTACATAAGACAAAATTCAGTTGGCGAATCATCCTACACGTTTTTTAAACAGCATGTAAGTGCCGGAGACATTCTGGGCATATCGGGCTTTCCATTTCGCAGTAAGACGGGAGAGCTTACAATTTTTGTCAATTCATTTGAGCTACTTTCCAAGGCAAAGAGACCTCTTCCTGAAAAATGGCATGGGCTTAAGGATAGGGAAGTTGCCTACAGGCAACGTTATGTTGACATGATAGCCAATGACATGACAGTTGAAAGATTTAAAACACGCTACGAAACCTTGAGGTTCATCAGGGACTTTCTCAATAGCAGAGGTTTTTTAGAAGTGGAAACACCCATCTTGAACTTCATACCTGGAGGCGGCGCCGCTCGGCCATTTGTAACCCGGATTGATGTGTACGATCGAAACATGTACTTGAGGATTGCACCAGAACTGCACTTAAAGAGGTACATAGTGGGTGGTTTTGAAAAGGTGTACGAAATAGGTAAGAACTTCAGAAATGAGGGTGTCTCATATAAGCACAGTCCGGAGTTCACCACGCTGGAGCTTTACCAAGCGTATGCTGATTACTACGATATGATGGAATTGACAGAATCAATGATTTCGAATCTTGTGAAGCATCTCTTTGGTAAATATGTGATCGAGTATCAAGGAATGAAGATAGATTTCACACCCCCATGGAAAAGAGTGAGAATGAGGGATTTTATCAAATCTCGCCTTGGGATTGATATTCTCTCTGATGATGAAGAACTTCTTGATTTTTTGAAAAAGCACAACGTTGAATTGGATGTCCCCACAAGATCGAGAATGATCGAGAAGATATGGGATTTGGTTGAAGGAGATATTATACAGCCTACTTTTCTTCTTGATCACCCTGTTGAAATTTCTCCACTTGCCAAAAGACATCGTGAGGACCCAAGACTTACCGAACGCTTCGAGCCAATTGTATGTGGTATGGAGCTTGGAAATGCTTTCAGCGAGCTTAACGATCCAGATGATCAATTTAAAAGATTTGAAGCTCAAGCGAAAATGCGCAAGGCAGGAGATATGGAAGCTCACAGAATGGATTTTGACTTCATAAGAGCTTTAGAGTATGGGATGCCTCCCACTGGTGGTCTTGGAATAGGGATTGATAGGCTTATCATGCTCGTGGCAAATTCCTCTTCTATTAGAGATGTAATTGTTTTTCCTCTTGTTCCTCCTGATAGAGATGAGGATGGAATTCTTGAAGGGAGTGTAGACCAATGAGAAGGTGGTTCAAGAAATGGCAAACAGTCATAATATGGTTAGTGGCTGGATCCTTTGTAGTGGGTGTTGCTTGGTGGTCTATCGGGAGTTATTTTGGAGCACGTTCAGCTAACCAAAACGCTCAGTATTCTATTGAGCAAACCGCGGGGTATATAACGAAAGATGGTTCTCCGGTGCAGGACCCAAGTTTTTGGGTTTTCCCATGGGATCTGGATTCCGAGTATGCCAATAGATTAGCCAGCTACGGAATTCAGAACTTAGACATTGTTTTTAATGAACCTATGATAAAGACAGTCATCTTGAACGATCTTCTTCATGCAAAGGTTGAACTGTACTACGCCGATAAAGCGGGCTTAACTGTGAGCAAAGATGAGATAGAGGAAGAGCTGGATAAGTACAGAACGCAAATCAACAACAACAAGCCGATGTCTGATTACATAAAAAGCGCGTACAGAAGTGTTGAAAACTACTT
>QNAO01000136.1 GCA_003641785.1 Thermotogae bacterium | reverse complement strand
CCCTCCTACACATCCGTTCTACAACAAAACGATTATACCACAAAACCGTTCTATCGCAGAACGAAATAGCCACTCAGTTAAGAGTATAAGAGAAAGGGCCTAAGGTATAGAAAGAACTCAAGATCCGAGAACCTGGAGGCGAGAAAGTTGCTTCACAGTGGCACGAATCCTTTCGGGATTGGTACGAACTCCTTCGGAGTTGTTACGAACTGCTGCGCAGTTGGTGCGACCGGCTTCGCCAGTGGTTAATACCTATGGTGGAAAAAGCATAAGGACAAGTGTGGGTCTGGGGTTTAGAAAAATCTGTACAACGCACAACCGACAACGGTAATTGAAATCTAAGAAGACAAATAGATTAAAGGGGAATCGAACCCTGACCCTTCGGACTGAAAATCCGATCACAGGACAATTGCGAGATTGTCGGTTAGGAAATTATTTGATGGCTGGAAGACCTTTTGCAGTTGTCATGTCAGCTAGCAGATGTGATGAGTATCCTGCGGTAAAAGGTAAGAAAAGATGAGAGAGAAACCCCTTTAATGTGCTCTTTTTTGATATTTTGAATGCGATAACTAATAGCATGGATAGTAGTAGCAACCAACTGTGGAAAAAACTCCTATGATTTGGATCTCTGGCTGGTTCAAGTAAATCTGGTAGAATACCACCTATACTTCCGAGAAACACACCTAATATTGCTTTGAAAATTAATGATTCCCAGCTTATGTTGAATTTGTTATCATCTTTGTGTTCTTCGTTATTTATTTGTGATAGCAATTCTTCGACAGCGAAGAATAGTGAACCTGTTACTGCGCCTAACGTCATATGAAATTCTCGATTCGGCATTTTATTACCTCCTTTTTTCATGGTAGAACGGAACAAGCTAAGAGCCTGCTATTTTTCTGCGTAGTATTTTTCTGGTATTAGCTCGCCAACTTTCTTTTTGAATCTGTTGAGGTTTTTTCTGGATAGTTTTCCGTAATGCTGCAATATTCCAACGACGAGTGCTGGGTGTATTCTCAATTTTTCTGAACAGTCATTTACCTTTACTTCTGAGATATACCCGTAGCTACCTTTGAAGTAGTCAAGGATTTGGTCACGTTTTAACCATTCACCGGCAATGTTATTTGCTTCAACTTCAATTTCGTTGTCGCTTAAATCTGTAAGGTTGTCAATGAATGGTTTTTCATCGTCCAAATTATGGCAAAGGATATGCGCGATTTCATGAGCTACGGTAAACCAGAAGTTGTCAATCCGATCATATCTTTTTGTGTAAACGATCACCGGGCTATATTCATCCATAAAAGAGGCACCGTCAATATATGTTTTCCGTAAATGGGGAAGAACCATGAATCTAACGCCAATGTTTTCTAATTCTTCTAAGAACTGTTCTATACCTTCGGGATAAAGTGAATATTCTCCGATCCGACGCGCCAGCTCCTCTAACTTTTCTTTATTATAGGCATGACCAAGATTTCTTTGCTTTGAGAGCTTTTTTGCCATCAAGAACCAAGTATATGCGTAAAAACCGTTGAAGTGTTGATATGCTTCAGATCTTCTGAATGTCAGGGCAAGCTCTTTTTTTTGGAGTTGCTCTTTTAGTTCTTCAAGGTTCTTCACTCCAAAAAATTTCAAGATGGATTTTTTTACTTTTTCGAAGGATTGAGAGTTATCTATCCAGCCTCGCTTTTTCATTTCTCTTATTGGCAGGTACTGGTAGAGGATAGATCGCTCTTCGATCGCTTTGTTTTCTTCGGATTCCAGGCTCTCAATCCTTGATCTATACATGTTGTATAAATTTAGCCAGGTATTCGGAGTACCACCTATGGCTTTGCTTAATTTAACGGCCAGTTCAAAGGTTATGGGTGTTTTATCTTGTATCAATAGGTTTACGGTTTTCAGTGAAACGCCCATGACTTCAGCAAGATCCTGTTGAGTCCAACCCAGGTATTCAATTTCATTCTTTATGTGTTTTCCAGGACCTATGATTTTTCCTGGCCTAATCTCGCTCATAATTATCACCTTCATTCATAGTGTTTTGAAATTTCGTTGATTCTAAATATCCCGATTGTATGTTTATTGTCTGTCCATTCAATCTCAATTTCCAGCCGGTATTTCTTATTGAGCCTTATCGAATATCTGCTATCGTATCCTACGAGCTTCTCGAATTTGTAGCTCCTTCTACTACGTATAGCCGCTATCGTGTCTGCCGCTTTGATAAAGTCAATTACCTCAATATATTTGTCTATTAGATGCTGAGATAGGGGATATTTCCTATTTTTCTTGGCTTCTTTATAGAGTTTTTCAAGGTATTTGTTCAGGAATATTGTTTCCAATTGACAACCCCCTGAGTAATGCTCTTGTATTTTACACTTATAAGGTAAAACTGTCAAATCCATTTTTACCTGCTACGTATAATTACAGATGCAGATAATAATCGTTTGCGATCTATATCTATAACATTATTATCATCTGTTCAAATGTCAGAATAAATATGGCGGGACGTGAACTGCTGGTACATGTTGTAGTATAGAGAGACTTTCGTAGATCCTGAATCAAGTTCAGAATGACGAGAGGTAGGACAAGAAAATGGGGATAATCCACTACGGTAAAGTCCTCATTTTCTTTGGACCAGATACCATTTTTGTGAGGATCTTAATATATCTTGAATTCCGGCATTTTTAAGTTATCCAACAAATTTCTTGCTAATGAGAAGATTCTAGCATTACCAATACTTGCTCCATATGTTATATCTGCTATAGCTATTTTAACGCTTACAATTTTGAGTTGTAATTGTTTTTCCTCACTATTTTCTAGTCCATATCCTTCAAACAAAGCTTTCCTTAACTTAGGTCTATTTGGAGTATACCTTTCAATCACTATTCCAAAACTGTCAACATCGATTCCCCAAAGCATATTTTCGAAATCTATAAAGCCTGTAAACTTAGCATTCTCATCAACCATCCAGTTATTTTGTGAAAAGTCCCAGTTTGTAGGAACTGGCTTGCTATTTACAAACACGTCGCTATGCTTCATGCACCATTCAACCAATTCCTTATCACTATTATCAAGTAATCCCTTATCATATCCTGATTTCAAAATGCCTTCTAATGCAGAATTGATATAATCAACAGGATTCGTTTTTGCGTTGCTTTCAAGGGGTGAACCATCAATCGCTGGAATACCAAAATATGTTCCTTTAAAGTTATTGTGTAATTGCTTGAGTAATTCTCCCGCTTTATGGTAAATCGGCTCCAATATATCCTCGTCATTTATTTGATATTCGTTTACTGTTTTTCCATAAATTGGGATAGTAATTATTCCATAAAAATTATCATCATTAAAATAATGTATGAGTTTAGGGGTATACTCTCCAAGTATATGAGTCCAATTTTTATATGCATAAACTTCAGGACTCCACCGACTTAATCTGTTATGAATTTTAAGAAACATCCTTTTATTGTTAGCATTGATCTCTAAGACACCTGTTCTGTTACTGTCATTTCTATGATCTTTTATAGTTTCAAATTCTCCCACCAATGAATTCACAATCCGAATGACTTCTTCATTAATAACCAATTTTCTGTCCCCCTATTTTTTATTTTAAACCACTTAAAGAGATGATGCCTTGGGTTTAGCCAAGAACCGCTCAGCACCGGGGCGAATCCCTTTGGGATTGTTGTGACTGTGTCGGAAAATAGTAAGGAAAATGGTAGGGTCAAGAGATGGCACCAAAGAAAATGGGAACTAGTCCCATTTTCCGTTATAGGTTGTACGTTGTGGGTTGTAGAGAAAGGGTCTAGGGTATAGAAAGAACTCAAGATCCGAGAACCTGGAGGCTGCTGTACGATCGCTTGTACAGATTGAGAGTAGAGCATTTTGCCAGCTTCTGTACCTCTTGCGTAGCGGTACAGTTTGCTCTGATACGAAAGATTAAGT
>QNAO01000135.1 GCA_003641785.1 Thermotogae bacterium | reverse complement strand
GAAACGCCTGTTGAAGAAATGATTTCCAGTACCGAGAAAGGAGTGTATGTGAACAGATTTCACTACATGAACATTGTTGATCCGTTTGAGGCTCTTTTGACAGGCATGACGAGGGATGGCACCTTTTTGATTGAGAAGGGAAAACTCACGAGGGCTATCAAGAACATGAGGTTCAACGTTAAATTCTTTGATTTTACCAAGAACATAGAAGCTATATCGAATGAAACTGAGACTGTCGGCGGAGATTACTTTCCGATCGTAGCTCCATACATGAAAGCGAATAATTTCACCTTCTCCTCTAAGACTGCGTAGTTGACACGTGCAAGTGGGAGAAGTATAATGCTCTATGTGTGAGCCAGCGTAGCTCAATCGGCAGAGCGGCGCATTCGTAATGCGTAGGTTGGGGGTTCGAGTCCCTTCGCTGGCTCCATTCTTTTCCTTTTAGGGGTGTTTTGTTGCGCCTGGATGATTTTGAATTCAGAGTTATGAAACTCATACTCGAAGAAAAGCTCCTTCCTTCGCACTCAAAAGTGCTTGTTGCTCTCTCAGGCGGCGTTGATTCAATGGCTCTCTTAAATGTCCTTCTCAATTTGAGTGAGCGTTTGAATATTGAGATTGAAGCTGCTCACTTTAACCACAAAATACGTTCTGAATCAGATTTGGACGAGAGATTTGTTTTGCAATACTGCCGCCAAAAAGGTGTTCCTTTACACATAGGGCGAGGGGATGTGCCACAATACTGCAAGAAAATGAAAATGGGAATAGAAGAAGGTGCCAGAAAGCTGCGGTATGACTTTTTGAACAGCATCTTGAAGGAAGCGCGGTGTGATTTCCTGGCACTGGCTCATAACCTTGATGATCTCATGGAAACAATGATACACAGAATCATCAGAGGAACGAGCCCTTTAGGGATGATCTCGATGAAATTGAAACAGGATCGAAAGATTCGCCCCCTTCTTTATGTTCGAAGAGAAGAGATTGAAGAATATGTGAAAAGATGTGAAATACCTTTTGTTCAAGATCTAACAAATTTCGATATTAAATACACGAGAAACTTTATAAGAATAAAGGTAATTCCGCTCTTAAGAAAGATAAATCCACGTGTCCATGAGGCTTTTCTTTCGCTGAATTTGTCAACAAAGATGCTTGCTGAACATACAGCGAGTCAGTTAGAGAAACGGTATAAGGACACGATCAAGATCTTGGGTAACCGCATCGTCTTTGAGATTGGTAATCTGAGTAGCTTTGAAATCGCTGAGTTCATAAAATTAGCAGGATCATATTGGGGAGTGACTGTGAATAACAGTCAGCTCTCGAGTGTGTTTAAAAATCTGAAAAGTGGATCCTGGAAACTAAAGCTTGGCAAGAATGTTTGGCTAAGAAAGAGCCTCGGATTCATGTGTGTCGAAAAAAAGACTCCTTTCACAGAGAAAATGATTCTCAATCGTGAAGGAATATATGAAATGAACTTGTGGAAATTCGCGGTCAGCTCCTCGCGATTGAGTCTTCATTACATAGTTGTGCCTCGGAACATGTTAGAAAATGGATTAGTACTGAGAACCCGCCGTGCGGGTGATAGAATTGGAGGAGAAAAACTCAAGGATTTATTCATTTCAGCGAGAATACCAGAGTTCTTCAGAGATAATTTCCCGCTTTTGTGTTACAGATCTGAAATACTCTGGGTTCCATATGTTTACATTAGCAATCGACACTCTTATAACGAGTTAGACACAGTTGTAATCAATTTGCTGGAGAGTCCAATTAGCTGTATACTAAAAGAGGAACGTTTTGAAAGGAGGAAAAAATTTTGAACGGAAATCGACCAAACTATATATCCCTCATCTTCGCAGCAATTGTTATCCTATCACTTTTCTGGCTTGTTCGGTCATTTTATACGAGCGAAACTCCCGCCGCAAGGATGAGTTTCAGTGATTTCATACAAATGGTTAATGAAGAACCAACGCCTGTCGCGGAAGTTGCAATTCGCGATGATGGCATTATAAAGGTAATATCAAAACGCGGCGAGTATTATGAAATATATGCCCCATGGTTTGCTCAGGATTCAGAAACGATTCGAATGCTTGGTGAGAAAGGAGTTCGGGTATACGGTGAAAAAGGAATTAGTGGCTCGTTCTGGATAAACGCGATAGGTAATCTTATATTCATAGGTTTCCTGGTATTCATGTTCTTTTTCATGATGAGAACGGTCTCGGGACGTAGTAATCAAGCTTTTATGTTTACTCGGAGTAAAGCCAAGACAGTTAGAGCTGGACAACCAAAGGTTACTTTTAAGGATATTGCGGGCGTTGATGAAGCAGTAGAGGAATTGACAGAAACTGTGCTCTTCCTTAAGGATCCAACAAAGTTCGGTAAAATCGGCGCACGAATGCCAAAAGGCATACTGCTTGTTGGACCTCCAGGAACAGGTAAGACACTGCTGGCGCGTGCTGTTGCTGGAGAAGCAAGTGTGCCCTTTTTCCATATAAGCGGTTCCGATTTTGTGGAGCTCTTTGTGGGCGTTGGAGCCGCAAGAGTCAGAGATCTGTTCAATCAGGCAAAAGCCAATGCACCGTGTATTATTTTCATAGATGAGATCGACGCAGTGGGACGTCACAGGGGAGCTGGACTCGGAGGAGGCCATGATGAACGCGAGCAGACTCTCAACCAACTACTTGTAGAAATGGACGGTTTCGACGTACGTCAGGGCATCGTGGTTATGGCGGCAACTAACAGACCAGACATACTCGATCCGGCCCTTCTAAGGCCAGGAAGGTTTGACAAGAAAGTTGTGCTCGATCCACCGGATGTAAGGGGAAGAGAGGCTATTCTGAAAATTCATATCAAGAACAAGCCACTGGCTGAAGATGTTGATGTGAAGATTCTCGCCCAGCGGACAACTGGCTTTGTGGGGGCAGATCTTGAAAATCTTGTCAACGAGGCCGCTCTACTCGCAACTCGCGCCGGGAGAGACAGAATAACGATGGATGATTTTGAGGAAGCAATTGACAGAGTTGTAGCGGGTCCGGCAAGGAAATCGCGGGTTGTGAGCCAAAAAGAGAAGAGAGTGGTAGCCTATCATGAGGTTGGTCATGCCATGGTCTCGAGCTTGTTGCCCAATGCTGATCCGGTGCACAGAATTTCTATTGTTCCAAGAGGGTACAGGGCCCTGGGCTATACCCTACAGCTTCCGGCTGAGGATAAGTATCTTGCAACCCGAAGCGAGCTTCTCGACCAGATAACGAGTCTACTGGGAGGAAGAGCGGCAGAGGAGCTTGTTTTCGGAGAAATCACAACGGGAGCCGCTTCTGATATTGAGCGTGCCACAGAACTTGCCAGAAAGATGGTATGTCAGCTTGGCATGAGTGATAAGTTAGGACCTCTTTCCTGGGGAAAGACAGAACAAGAGATATTTCTTGGTAAAGAGCTAACAAGAATGAAGAATTACAGTGAAAGAGTTGCTAATCAGATAGATGAAGAGGTCAAGAACATCGTCTCTTCTTGCTATGAGAAAGCAAAAGAGATAATAGAAAAGCACCGTAAACAACTGGATGAAGTTGTGGACATATTGCTGGAAAGAGAAGTAATAGAAGGAAGCGAGCTGAGAAGTCTCCTTGAGACTGAGTTAAAGGAAGGGCGAGGGCAAGATGGTTTCGAGACAGTTAAAGCACCTACGCGGAAAGAGCAGGACAATTGAGGTCACTCTCGACGACTCTCTTTTGTGGAGTGAGTCTAATGAGTTAAGCCTACTTTCGCTTGCAAGTACGACAGGAATAACTTCTGTTGTGTTCAAACTCGCTTATGATCTTGTTCAAACATTTCTAACAGAAGATTTGACATCTGTTGTAATAGAGGCCAGTATAAGACATGTATCTCCCGTGCAGGTCAGAAAAGTAGTGGCAGTGGGTGTGAAAATCTTGGACGTTGTTGAGAATAAGCTAAAGATAAGAGG